>JAFPYQ010000091.1 GCA_017394475.1 Oscillospiraceae bacterium
ATGGGATGCCCCGGATCCGCGTTTCGCCCTTAACGACTACTGGAACGGAAAGGCCGATGAGGCATATCTCACCGCACTTGTAAAGGTTGAGGGCGCCTACGGGCTGGATCGCGTTTGCGGAGACGAGAGGTGGGTGTTGCCGAAGACGGATCCCGCCATGCGGAACGCCGCATCGCTTTCAGACAGGTGACGGATTTCATAAATCTGTTCCCCTTCAATTTCATCTTCAACTGTGCGGATATTTTTGTAGTCATAGGTGCTATACTTATCTGCATATACGGTGTGTTCTTCGACAAGTCGGCATCAGAGAAAAAGACTGCGGCTGATGAAGCTGCAGAAAACAGTGCAGAGTAGCGGGTATCTGCAATGGATAATGTACAGATAATCATTGCCGATTCAGATCATAAGCGGCTCGACAAATTCATCAGCGAATGCGGGCAGGATATAAGCCGATCCCTTGCACAAAGGCTCATAGATGAGGGCAATGTGACCGTAAATGGCAGAACGGTACGAAAGAGTGCGGGAGTTTCTGCAGGTGACAGTGTCGAGATAACAGTCCCTCCTCCCGAGGTGCTGACTGCAGAGCCGCAGAACATCCCTCTGGAAATAATATACGAGGACAACGATCTTATCGTGGTGAACAAGCCCAAGGGCATGGTGGTGCATCCCGCTGTGGGAAATCCCGACAGGACGCTTGTGAATGCACTGATGTATCACTGCAGAGGTCAGCTTTCCACGATAAACGGAGTTATACGTCCGGGGATAGTGCACAGGATAGACAAGAACACCAGCGGTCTGTTGGTGGTCGCCAAGAACGATGCCGCTCATAACGGGCTGGCAGCACAGATAAAGGCGCACAGCATGACCAGAGAATATCTTTCTGTGGTGAGCGGGCATTTCCATGACAAAAACGGCACTGTTGATGCGCCTATCGGCAGAAGTCCCGACGACCGCATGAAAATGACGGTCATCGAGCGAAATTCCAAGCCTGCTGTCACTCATTTTGAGGTGATAGAAGACCTTAGAGGATACTCATTTATCAGGTGCAGACTTGAAACAGGCCGCACTCATCAGATAAGAGTACACATGGCATATATCGGTCATCCCGTACTTGGTGATGATGTTTACGGAAAGCCCTTCAAAGGCATTGAGGGACAGTGTCTGCACGCCTATAAGATAGGTTTTATACATCCTATCAGCGGAGAATACATGGAATGGTCCACCGTTCTGCCCCAGTATTTTTCGGATGTGCTGAAAACTTTGGGGAGTGGGCTGGTGAAATAGAGCGGCATTGGACTTGTACATATCGGGGATGATCTTACTTACGAGGGGATAGTTTAGATATAATGGATATAAAAGAGATACGGATATCCGATACCATCGAAAGAATAAGAAAAGACCCGTCAAAGATACTGTTCTTTTCCGATATGGACGGAACACTACTCGGTAAGGACAAGAAACTCTCCGAAAAGAATATGACGGCGATACGCAGACTTGTGGATCGCGGCGGGAAGTTCATCGTTGCCACGGGGCGCGTGATACAGGCTACAAGGCATTATTTCAGGCCTATGGGGTTGGATCTCCCGTGTATACTGTGCAACGGCGGCATGATATATGATTGTGCACAGAACAAGGTCATGTGGTCAAGCTCCCTTGACACAAAGCTTGCACGAAGGCATATCAGGCAATTATTGGATGCCTTCCCGGATGTGTGTGCGGAGATATGCACTCCCGACTGCATATATGATGTGCAGATCAATGAGGAGGAAAAGGCACACTGGAAAATGGCGGGATTTACCGCCGAGATAATGGACAGCCTTGATGAAGTGCCGGACGGCGAATGGTCAAAGGTGCTGTTCGCAGTGAATGAAAAGCGCATACCCGCATTTGCGGAGTACTGCACCACCCTTGAAGGCTATGAAAAGGCGGAGTATGTGACATCGGGGCACATCTTCCATGAGATGCTGCCGAAGAACTGCACCAAGGGCGAAGCCCTGCTGCGACTCATAGATATCTATGGCCTGCAGGACTGCTTTACGGTCGCCATGGGCGACTATGACAACGATGTGGAGATGCTTGAAAACGCAAATCTCGCAGCATGCCCTGTCTCTGCACGGGACAGCGTGAAGAAAGTGTCGGATATAATAACAGATACGGACAATGACGGTGGAAGTGTGGCAGATGTGATAGATCTGCTGTTAGACTGACCGACACGATATAAAAGATCAGATCTGTATTACAGGAAAGAATTTTGTTTTTTTGGACGAACAGGAGGAAAGTATGGACGCACAGAAGAAAAAACAGCTTATGATCACCGCTTGTAAGGTGAGAATGGGCATAATCGAGGGAGTCTATAACGCTAAATCGGGTCATCCCGGCGGCTCTCTCTCCATTGCAGATGTTATGACATATCTGTATTTCGAGAAGATGAATGTGGATCCCAAAGACCCCAAAAAGGCTGACAGGGACAGATTCGTCCTTTCAAAGGGACACACAGCACCCTGCCTTTATTCGGTACTCGCAAACAGAGGATTCTTCCCTGTTGATGAGCTGAAGACCCTCAGGCACATCGATTCAAGGCTCCAGGGTCACCCGGATATGAAGCATATCCCCGGTGTGGACATGACCACAGGTTCTCTGGGACAGGGCATATCTGCAGCTTGCGGCATGGCATTGTCAGGCAAAATGTCAAACGAAAGCTACAAAGTATATGCAGTTCTGGGCGACGGCGAGATCGAGGAAGGTCAGGTATGGGAGGCAGCTATGTTTGCCGCTCACTACAAGCTGGATAATCTCCTTGCCATCGTTGACAACAACGGTCTGCAGATAGACGGCAAGATAACCGACGTATGCTCACCCATGCCTATCACAGACAAGTTTGAGGCATTCGGCTGGAAGGTCATCACCATGAATGCTCATGATTTCGATGATATCGAAAGAGCATTTGCAGAGGTGGATGCTGCAAGAGGACAGGTCAAGCCCATCGTTATCGTACAGACAAGTACAAAGGGCAAGGGCGTTTCCTACATGGAGAACGCTGTGGGCTGGCATGGCGCAGCACCTAATGCAGAGCAGTATGAGCAGGCAATGAAGGAACTCAATGAGCAGCTTGCAGGTTTGGAGGGCTAAAAATGGACGTTATCAAAAAGGCTACACGAGAGAGCTATGGCGAGGCACTTGCGGCTCTCAGCAATGAATATCCCGATCTGCTGGTACTTGATGCGGATCTTGCGGCAGCTACAAAGACAGGCATCTTCAAGAAGGCATGCCCCGAGCGTTTCATAGACTGCGGTATCGCAGAGGCGAACATGATGGGCATAGCAGCAGGTATCGCAGCTACGGGCAAAAAGGTTTTTGCAAGCTCCTTTGCGATGTTTGCAGCTGGCAGAGCATTTGAGATAGTCCGCAACTCTATCGGCTATCCTCACCTCAATGTGAAGATAGGCGCTACTCACGCAGGCATATCTGTCGGCGAGGACGGTGCAACACATCAGTGCAATGAGGATATCGCTCTTATGAGGACCATCCCCGGCATGACCATCATCAATCCCGCGGATGATACAGAGACCAAGGTAGCAGTAAAGGCAGCTCTTGATTTTGACGGTCCCGTATATATGCGATTCGGAAGACTGGCTATCCCCAACTTCAACGATCCCGCTACATACAAGTTCGAGCTTGGCAAGGGCGTTACCCTGCGCGAGGGAAATGATATTACCATCATCGCAACAGGACTTATGGTAAATGAGGCACTGATGGCTGCTGATACGCTCAAGGCAGAGGGCATCAATGCGCGTGTGATAAACATCCACACTATCAAGCCCATCGACCGTGACATCATCATCAAGGCAGCAAAGGAGACAGGCCTTATAGTTACTGCCGAGGAGCACAGCATAATAGGTGGCCTGGGCTCTGCAGTTTCTGAGGTAGTTACCGAGGAATGCCCCGTAAAGGTCATCAAGATCGGTGTAAACGATGTTTTCGGTCACTCCGGACCTGCTGCGGCTCTGCTCAAGGAATTCGGACTTTCTGCAGAGAATATCGCACAGAAGGTAAGAGAAGCTGTAAGATCCAAGTAATCAAGGCTTGCAAGGCTCTGCGAATGTGTTATGCACAGGGCAGAGCCTTTTTTGAAATGACGAGATGCTGACAATGATAAGGTGATAAGATGGGCTCGATTTACGGAACATTATTCAGGATATCCACCTGGGGCGAGAGCCACGGTGCGGGAGTGGGCGTGGTCATAGACGGCTGCCCTGCCGGTCTTCCGCTTTGTGAGGAGGATATACAGAAATACCTTGATCTGCGCCGCCCGGGGCAGTCGGTGTATTCCACACCAAGGAATGAAGCTGATAAATGCGCCATCCTTTCGGGAGTGTTCGAGGGACGCACCACTGGTACGCCCATATCCATAGAGGTGAGGAACACATCACAGCGTTCGGCGGATTATTCCGAGATAGCATCATATTATCGCCCGGGTCATGCAGACTATACATTTGATGAAAAATACGGCTTCCGCGACTACCGCGGCGGAGGACGTTCATCGGGCAGAGAGACCATTGCAAGAGTGGCGGCGGGAGCTGTGGCACTCATCATCCTCGAAAGACTGGGAATAGATGTATGTGCCTACACAAAAAGCATAGGGGATATCACTGTACAGAACTTTGACCGTGATGAGATATTCCGCAACACCTTGTATATGCCCGACAAAAAAGCGGCTGCACAGGCAAGGGAATATCTGGATGACCTGATGAAACAGGGCAATTCCGCAGGCGGTGTGGTAGAGTGCAGAGTAAGCGGTCTTCCCGCAGGTCTGGGGGAGACAGTGTTCGATAAGCTGGATGCAGAGCTTGCAAAAGCTGTTATGTCTATCGGTGCTGTAAAGGCGGTGGAACTGGGTTCCGGCACCTCCGCATCCCACAGCACTGGCAAGGAGAACAATGATGAGTTCTTTATGGAAAACGGACAGGTCAACAAATCCACAAACAATTCCGGCGGTGTGCTGGGCGGCATGAGCGACGGCTCGGAGCTTATCCTCAGGGCATCCTTCAAGCCCACTCCATCCATATCCGCATTACAGCACACTGTAAACAAGAGCGGTGAGGATATCGATGTATCCATCAAGGGAAGGCATGATCCCATAATAGTTCCCCGTGCGGTGATAGTAGTACGCTCTATGATGGCTATTGTCCTTGTGGATATGATGTTGAGAAATATGACAGCCCGCATGGACAGGATAGAGGATTTTTACCGCAGATAAACACTGTTGATAACTATTCGGGGCTTGTTTTAAAGGAGAAAATATGAAACAGATCGGAAAAATAGCGGCAGCGCTGCTGGCACTCACAATAACGGCGGGTGCATCTGCAGGGGTATATGCGGATTCTGTCATTCAGAGAGGCGAGACCACCTACCGTGTGGATGACCGTGGTGTCATGATCGGCATTGAAGAAGGCTGGGAACGTACCGACGAAGGCGACTATTACTATAAAAACGGCAAGATGCTCAGAAACAGTTGGCTGGAGATAGACGGCGAGAAAACATATTATTTCCTTTCGGACGGGAAAATGGCCACGGGGAAGAAGATAGTCGATAACGGAAACTACTATTTCGGCAAGGATGGAAAGAGAGTCATCCGCAAGGCTGTCATAAAGGATAAGTACGGTGAATACTCCGCATCCACAATGATAGTGTATCTTAAGACCGATGCGGATGATGAAAGGATAAACACCACCCTGAAAAAATACGGGTTGACAGTGAAAAAGAGATACCGCACCTTCAACGGTGTCATGCTCACCACAGGCGACCCTGTAACATCCGCGGAGCTGAATCAGCTTATCAAGAGAGTTGCAGCATATGGCTTTGTAAAGAGCGTGGAAAGGGACCTGATGATCCCTCTGGAGCCCGATGAGCCCGATGCGCCCAAGACTCCCGAAAACGGCTGGTACAAAACATCATCTGCATCCTATTACTACAGGAACGGCAAGGCTGTCAAGTCTTCCTGGGTGGAAGACAACGGGTCAAGGTATTACTTCGGCAAAAACGGTGAAATGACCACAGGCACTGTGACCATAGACGGGCGCACCTATAATTTCGGCAGTGACGGCAGGTATGTGAAGAACCCCGATACCTTCGTTTACAAGGGGACGATGTACTCTGCGTCAACAGTTGTTGTATATCTTGTAAAGAAGGCACCCGAGAGCAATATCGACACCATCTGTCAGAAGCACGGGCTGAGCATAGTTGAGAAGGACAGCGCAAGGCGGGCATTTCTGCTTTCCACAGGAGATCCCATAACATCGCAGGATATGTCAAGGCTGATACAGAAGCTGGGTACATATTCATTCGTCAAGAAAGCGGAGAGGGACGATATGAAGTCCTTCGGCACTACCGAAACACTGTCAAAGGTGTCCGACGGATGGTACAGGACAGGGACTGCCAGCTACTATTACAGGAACGGCGAGCCCGTAAAGAACGAATGGATAGAAGATAACGGCAAGCGCTTCTACTTCGGCAGTGACGGTAAGATGACCGAGGGCAGCGCCAGGATAGACGGGCGGACATATACCTTTGCAGCCGACGGCAGCGTTGTTTCAAACCCCGGTGTCATCACATACAAGGGCAGGACATTCTCAGC
>JAFPYQ010000092.1 GCA_017394475.1 Oscillospiraceae bacterium
AAAAGCGTGAATGGGACGTGACTGTAAAGGTCGCTGTGGGCGATGAGGTCACAAGCGGACAGATATATGCCACCTGCCCGGAAACAGGTGTCATCGAGCACAGATGCCTTATACCCCCCGGGCTTGCGGGCAGGGTGATGTATGCCGCTCCCGACGGGAAATACAGGATAAATGACAGGATCTTAGATATCGAGGATGGGACCGGCAATATCCACACTGTCACCATGTGCCAGAAATGGCCCATAAAGACTCCGAGACCCTTCAGACGCCGCCTGCCGATAGACAGGCCGCTAATCACGGGGCAGAGGATAATCGATACCATGTTCCCCATCGCAAAGGGCGGAACGGCTGCTGTCCCTGGCGGATTCGGCACGGGCAAGACCATGACGCAGCACCAGATAGCAAAATGGTGTGATGCGGATATCATCGTATACATAGGCTGCGGAGAGCGCGGAAATGAGATGACACAGGTGCTCGAGGAATTTGCGGGACTTGTGGACCCGCGGAACGACCATCCCCTGACCGACAGGACTGTGCTTATCGCAAATACATCCAATATGCCCGTTGCCGCAAGAGAGGCATCCATATACACGGGCATCACCATAGCGGAGTGTTACCGCGACATGGGCTATCATATCGCCATCATGGCGGACTCCACCTCACGATGGGCGGAGGCTCTGCGTGAGATAAGCGGTCGTCTTGAAGAGATGCCTGCGGAGGAAGGCTTCCCCTCATATCTCCCGTCAAGGCTGGCAGCATTCTATGAGCGCGCAGGCATGGTAGAGCCCTATGGTGCTGATATGGGCAGCGTTTCCATAATCGGAGCGGTATCTCCCCAGGGCTCGGACTTTTCCGAACCCGTAACACAGAACACAAAGCGCTTTGTGCGCTGTTTCTGGGCGCTGGATAAATCCCTTGCCTATGCAAGGCACTATCCCGCCATAAACTGGAACAACAGCTATTCCGAATACACCGATGATATAGCTGCATTCTACAACGATTCGGTGGACAAGACCTTTATCGCCTGCCGTTCCCGCATAGCATCGCTGCTGGCTGAGGAAAACAAGCTGATGGAGATAGTCAAGCTCATAGGCTCGGATGTGCTTCCCGATGATCAGAAGCTCATAATCGAGACTGCAAGAGTCATCAGAGTCGGTTTCCTGCAGCAGAACGCCTATCATGCAGACGATACCTATGTTCCGCTTGAAAAGCAGTTCAGGATGATGAAAGCCATACTTCTGCTGTATGACAGAGCAGTGGAGGCAGCGGGCAGGGGAGTCGCATTTTCCGATATACTGGCAACAGGCCTGTTCGATACCATCGTAAAAATGAAGTACGAGATTCCCAACAAGGAACTGAACAAATTCAGTGAGCTGGAGATAAACATTGAATCAGCCTTGTCGGAACTTTCGGGGGATACTGAATTATGATCTTATACAGAGGACTTGCGGATATAAGCGGTTCACTGATCGCAGTTGACCATGTAAAGGGAATATCCTATGATGAAGTTGCCGAGATAGAGCTTTCTGACGGCACATACAGGCAGGGCAGAGTTGTCGAGGTGGATGAGGACAGGGCTGTTCTGCAGGTATTTGAAGGCACAAAGGGCCTTTCCCTTGAAAATACAAAGACCCGTTTCCTGGGAAAGCCCATGGAGATGCCCCTTTCGGAGGATATCCTGGGACGTGTGTTCGACGGCGCGGGCAGACCTATCGACGGCCTCGGCGAGATAAGAGCCGAAAAAACTGTGGATATAAACGGCAGACCGCTCAATCCCGTAAAGCGCAGCTATCCGAGGAACTACATAAACACCGGCATATCATCCATAGATGCACTGATGACCCTTATCAGAGGGCAGAAGCTGCCTATCTTCTCAGGCTCGGGACTTTCCCACAACAAGCTCGCAGTTCAGATAGTAAGGCAAGCCAGGATCGCAGATGAGGAAGGCGCGGACTTTGCGGTGGTATTCGCCGCTATGGGTGCCAAGAACGACGTTGCCGACTATTTCAGGCGCAGTTTTGAGGAAAGCGGAGTTCTTGAAAGGGTCGTTATGTTCCTGAACCTTTCCGATGATCCCATCATCGAAAGGATACTGACACCGAAATGTGCGCTCACCGCAGCTGAGTACCTGGCATTTGAAAAGGATATGCACATACTGGTCATCCTCACGGATATGACCAGCTACGGCGAGGCACTGCGTGAATTTTCCTCCTCAAAGGGAGAGATACCCGCAAGAAAGGGCTATCCCGGATACCTGTATTCAGACCTTGCATCGCTCTATGAGCGCGCAGGCGTAATAGAGGGCGCCAATGGCTCTGTTACACAGATACCAATACTCACTATGCCCAATGATGATATAACTCACCCCATACCCGACCTTACAGGCTACATCACCGAGGGTCAGATAGTACTGGGGCGTGACCTTGAACAGAAGGGCATATATCCGCCTGTTTCCGTTCTCCCCAGTCTGTCCCGACTTATGAAGGACGGTATCGGCGAGGGCTACACCCGTGCGGATCATTCCGACTGTGCAAACCAGCTCTTTGCCGCGTATGCTGCCGTGGGCGATGCCCGTTCCCTTGCATCGGTGATCGGTGAAGACGAGCTTTCCGCAAAGGATAAGGCGTATCTTCGCTTCGGCGCGCTATTTGAGAAATATTTCATCAATCAGGGCTTTGACGAGAACCGCACCATAGAGCAGACCCTTGATCTGGGCTGGATACTCCTTTCCGCATTGCCCAGAAATGCCCTTGACAGGGTAAATGAAAAGCTGCTCGATGAGAAGTACCGCCCCGATTTGCTTGAAAAGCTGCTGGCAGAAAAAACGTAAAAAATCAAAGCGTATGTCCTATGATGGGTATACGCTTTTGATAATGATGATAATTACTTCCGGAAAGGAATACAAGGACTTCAGAAGCGGATTTGAAAATGAAAAACGAGAAATGCTCGTCCTTATGCTGGAGAGTGTAGAAGGTGCTCTGGTCATGGGCGGCGGTATCCTGAAACCAAGTGCATATTTTATTGCTGCTGTGGATATCGGGACAGGTGAGTTTTCCGGCGAAAAGGGTTGTCTTGAATGGCTGATAAAGGATAAAGACCGCATGGGAAGATCATGGGGCTATGATCTCAATCAGTATAGTATCTATCACATAATAGCAAGGAAGAATATCCCCACAGAGCTT
>JAFPYQ010000093.1 GCA_017394475.1 Oscillospiraceae bacterium
CTCCACCTTGCCGTTGGTTATGACCAGGAATCCCAGGGGATTGATGGTGAGACCGCCCCCCGAGCCGCCGCCGAAAAATTCCTTGTCCTGCTTGGTGGGCAGGTCTGTGCCGCCGCTGGCAAAGCCGTAGCTTATCTTGGATATGGGGATTATGGTGACACCGCCCTCTACCTTTACAGGGTCGCCGAGCATAGTGTTGGTATCGGCCATCTCATGTATCTTGGTCATAGCGGTGGAAACTAATTCCCTGACCTTGGTCTGTTCGTTCGAGCTCATTGCTTTTTCCTCCGTTTATTTTTTCTTTTGTATCAGTGAAAGTATCGGCTTGTATTTCTTGAAATTGGCTATAAACCTGAATATCAGCACATATATCAGATTGAGCAGGCTCTGGGGGCGCAGCCTTATGGTGATCTCCGCATCATAGCGGCTCTTTTCCGACGGGGTGTTGTAGATGCAGTCGATGGCGGTGTATTTCACATCAAATCTCGATATGCTCTTCATAAAGCCTATGAAATTATAGACCGCCGCATTCACAGCACCGTAGACCACAGCCGCCTTTGCACAGTCCTCATCTGCTATCTCCATATCCACGAACACATCCGTGCAGTAGATCTTTTTGAGGAACTTCACCGTGTGATCCCATACAAGGTCGATGATAAGGAAGATGATATCCTTTTTCTCGGAAATGTTGTCACACAGGGCTATTATCTTGTCCGCAAGGTGCTGCTTTTTCTGCGGCCTTTTTGCAGGCTTTTCTGCAGGTTTTTCAGAGTCTTTTTTGTCTTCTTCGACGCTTTCTTCATCGCCTTGCGCGCTTTCTTCGGAAGGCGTTTCAGCTTCCCCTTCATTATCACTATGATCATCCACAGGATCAGAGGCACTGCTGCCTTGATCAGAAATGGCAGTGCTTTCTTCAGTATCATCAGCGGGAGAGGAAGGGCCTTCTGCTTCTGCCTCTTCCCCGGCTGTGCTTTCTTCTTCTGCATCATCCTCCGCAGATATTTCAGTATCATCATCAGAGGTGATGGTGTCTTCTTCGTTTTCATCATTTTTCTTCTCCTTTTTCCGCGGATATAGTTTAAGGAAAAGGAATTTGACCTCCAGGCCGAACTTCTTTTCAATATAGCTGATGTGTATCCTCAACGGGAAATTCATCAGTATGATGATAAGTAGGATGAGCCCCAGGAGCGTCCATCCGATAATCTTAAATATCATGGCTTTCGATGACCTCTTCTGCCGCTTGCTCAGCCTCTTTTTTATGGGGCAGCGGCGGCAGGTCGTCAAGGCTCTGCAGTCCGAAGGAGCGCAGAAAGACCTCCGTTGTCTTGTATGCCACAGGCCTGCCCGGAAGATCGAGCCTGCCTGCTTCAGCGAGGAGCCCCTTCTGTACAAGGGAGTTCACCACGCTGCTGCTGTCAACGCCCCTGACATTTTCCACGAACTGCTTTGTGACAGGCTGATTGTAGGCGATGATGGTGAGAGCCTCCATGGCGGCCTGGGAGAGGGGCTGATTCTTCTGGGTGTCGATGGCGTTCTTTACTATGTCGAAATATTCACGGCGCACTGCCAGCTGGTATGAGGAGCCCAGAGTGAGCACTATGAGGGAGCTGCCCACAGCGGTGTAGAACTCATTCATCTTTTCCGTGAGCTGCGGCAGGGCTGCCTTGTCTATGCCCGCGCACTCTGCGATATGGCTCGCAGGGGCAGGGTCGCCCACCGCAAAGAGCACAGCTTCCACATTTCTCATCTGCTCGGTCATGGGGCAGATGCTTGCATTTGAATTACTGTCCATTTAATATATCCTGATCGTCCCTGTCGTCACCTTCCGGGGCGATATCATCGAATTGTGAGTTTTCTCCGCCTTCATCGTCTTCATCCGGAGTATAGGAGCGGTTGAGGGTCATGCGGGTGTTGGTCTCATCAAGGAGTATCCTGCCGTTACGGGTGAGTTCAAGTATGGCAAGGAAGGTGGCCACGCGCTCGGATCTGTCAGCGATGCCGTCGAATATGCGGTCTATGACACATTCGCCCTCGGAATACAGCTCTTTGAGGACGAATACCATCCTCGTTGTGACGGAAACGAACCTTTTTGAAACGAAGGTGGAAAAAACCGATGAGGTGAGGGCGGGCTTTTTAGGCGCCTTTCCCAGCGCCTCCCAGGCTTTGACCAGCTCCTCCGGGGAGTGGGTCAGCTTGTATTCGGTGCTGATCTTGAGCTTTACGGGCTGCTTTGTGGTAAAGGGCCGGGCAAGCCACATTTTCCTCAGCTCCGCCGAGGCGAGCTTTGCGATAGAATATTCTATCAGCCTGCCTTCCAGCTCCTTTTTGAGTATCTCCGCCTCTTCCTTTTTCGGCAGCAGATATACGGTCTTGATGTATATGAGCTGTGCAGCCATGTCGATGAACTCGCCGGCATACTCCATATCGTCCGAAAGGTCGCCGATAAAGTCAAGATACTGCTCCACAAGGGAGATTATCTCGATATCCGCGATGTTCAGCTTATGCTTTGATACCAGGAACAGCAGCAGATCCAGAGGTCCTTCAAAGACGGACAGCTTGTACTCGTGCACCATCTCATGCACCTGCCCCGGTGCCGAGGAGTATCAGATCGACCCAGCGCGTCAGAAAGTCGAATACGTTGGTTACAGCTGTTCTTGCCACTGAAAGGGGAACATCCAGCAGCCCGGGGTACAGCAGCACGATCACAGCTACGATTATATACTGCTCATATCTCATTATGCCGAAATATATATTTTCCGGCAATATGGCTCCGAATATCTTGGAGCCGTCAAGGGGCGGTATGGGCAGGAAATTGAACACAGCAAGGGAGATATTTACTATCATGGCAAGGTAGAAGATGATCGCCGCATAATAGGTGATGTCGGTCTCCTTCATGCTGTTGAACAGGAGTATCTTGTAGATTATCATGCTGATATACGCCATGATAAGGTTTGAAAGGGGGCCTGCAAGGGCTACTATGGCATTGTCCCTGCGGATATGCTTGAAATTGTTGGGATCTACCTGCACGGGCTTGCCCCATCCGAAGCCCGCCAGTATCAGCATGATCGACCCCCACAGGGTCAGGTGGGCAAAGGGATTGAGGGTGAGCCTGCCCTGGTTCCGGGGAGTGGGATCCCCCAGCTTGTCAGCCGCGAATGCATGAGCACATTCATGCACCGGCAGAGCCGTGAAAAGGACTATTATCTTTACTGAAAATTTCAGTATGGTATAGAATAATTCGTTATTGTTCATCATAACTTCCTTCAAACAGATGTTAATCAATATATTATAGCATTTTTTTACGGAATAGTCAAGGCTTTTTGGCAGGCTTTTCCATTCTTGCGGGAAGAAACCGGGATATGGCACTCAATGGAGGTGAAAAAGCACTTGATTTGTGATCCGGTCTGTGGTATACTTGATTTGCGGCGGGGTTTCTGACGGTCGGCGGTATCCGCAAGTGGCCGCTGATCACTCGGAAAAGCCCCCTGACAACTACAAACGAGGTAATATATGATAACGATAATCGGAGCGGGACTGGCGGGGTGCGAAGCGGCATGGGCAGCGGCATCAAGGGGAGAGAGCGTCACTTTGTGGGAGCAGAAGCCCGAAAAGTATTCACCCGCCCACAAAACACCGGATTTTGCCGAGCTGGTATGCTCTAATTCCTTCAAGGCGGCAAGGGTGAATTCTGCGGCGGGGCTGTTAAAGGCGGAGATGAGGAAGCTGGGCTCCCTTACGGTGGATTGTGCCCTTGAATGTGCGGTGGATGCAGGCGGCGCCCTTGCTGTGGACAGGCACGCTTTTTCCGCCATGGTGACGGAAAGGATACGCTCCTGCCCGCTTATAACCATAAAACACGGCGAGGTGAAGGGCGTCCCCGAAAGCGATGAGCCTGTCATCATCGCCACAGGCCCTCTCACCGAGGGTGAGCTCTATGCGGATATAGAGCGCATCACCGGCGGGATGCTCCATTTCCACGATGCGGCCGCTCCCATCGTCAGTGCAGAGAGCATCGACATGGAAAAGGCGTTTTTTGCATCGCGTTACGACAAGGGCGGGGATGATTATATCAACTGTCCCTTCAATAAAGAGGAATATGAGCGGTTCCATGAGGCACTGATAAATGCAGAGAGTGCGGAGCTCCATGAGTTTGAGCGTTCTGAAAGGGATGATTTCAAGGTCTATGAGGGCTGTATGCCCATCGAGGTGCTTGCCAAAAGGGGAGCGGATGCTGTGCGCTACGGTGCGATGAAGCCGGTAGGCCTCAGAGACCCGCGGACAGGCCACAGGCCGTGGGCAGCAGTGCAGCTCAGAAAGGAAAACTCATCCGGGACCATGTACAATATAGTGGGGTTCCAGACAAACCTTAAATTCGGTGAGCAGAAGCGTGTGTTCTCTATGATACCGGGGCTGGAAAATGCGGAATTCATCCGTTACGGGGTGATGCACCGAAACTCCTTCCTGGACTCCCCGAGGCTGATGAACAGCGACCTTTCGCTGAAAAGCAGAGAAAATCTGTTCTTTGCGGGTCAGATAACGGGGGTGGAGGGCTATATGGAATCCGCCGCCGCAGGCATCATCGCGGGTATAAACGCTGTGAACACCGTACAGGGCAGACCACGGCTCCGCCTGCCCCTTTACACCATGATAGGCGCACTGCTGAACTACATATCCGATGAGAGCGTCACCGACTTTCAGCCCATGGGCGCTAACATGGGCATCCTCCCGCCCCTTGATGA
>JAFPYQ010000094.1 GCA_017394475.1 Oscillospiraceae bacterium
CCTAATCTGCTATAATTATAATGGTGATATATGGCAGGATCACATATCCGGCCGAGGGTGTCCGGGAGATGCGGGGATGAGGATCATTGCCCCATCGGGACGGATGCCGACCTATCGCCATGCATGACAGGAATGGAAGATGAGATAAACTGAATTTTACAGGATCGTGTGATCGGATGGACGGTGAGACCCGGTATGGATATGCAGACCTTGTATGCACTGGTTTATATCGAGATAAATATAGTATCACTGGTGCTTGTGGGGATAATTCGCTTCAAGACAAGCGGCATCGCAAGGATGATGGAGCAGAGGAACTTTGCCATGTCAATAGATACGGAGCTCATCTCCTTTGTGGCGGATACTCTGTTCGTGATGATGAAATACGGCTTTCTGCCCTTCAACGAGCATGCGGTGCTCATACTCAAAAGTATATATTTCCTTGCCATAACCGTCATGTGCTATTTCTGGTTCGTCTATTTCGAGCTGATGCAGGGCTCGGAATTCATACAGAAACCGGAGAACGCGCTGTATTCATCGGGGCTGGTGTGGCTGATGTCGCTGCTGTTGGTGGTCAATGCTTTCACGGGGATACTCTTCTATGTGGATGACAGCGGCACATATCGCAGAGGAGCGGCATTCGCGGTGGTCTATGTGGTGGCATATACCTATGTGTTCGTCACCTGCTTCCGTGCGTTCCTGGAGCTTTTCAACAGGGAAAAGTTCATGCAGAGAAGGACTTTCATCTGGATGGCGGTGTTCCCCATCATCCCGGCAGGGGCGGGCATAATACAGTTCATCGTCCCCGAGCTGCCCTCAGCCTGTGCGGCACTTTCTCTGGCGGCTCTGATAATGTACCTCAACTGGACTGAGCGGATGATATCCGTTGACCCGCTGACAAAGCTCAGCAACAGGCAGTTCCTGCAGCACAGCTATGAGCAGTGGGCCACCGAGAGCGACAGCGGTGAGCCTCTGTATCTGCTGATGATAGATGCCAACAGCTTCAAGAAGATAAACGACACCTACGGCCATATACAGGGCGATGCGGCTCTCATAAGGATAGCCACGGCACTTGAAATGGCGTGCAGCGATTTCCACGGCAGAAAGAATATCGCACGGTACGGCGGGGACGAGTTCGTCATACTGCTCTATACCGATGATATAAGGCAGGTAAACAACATATCGGGCAGCATCCCTGTGATACTGAAAAGGCTCAATAAACAGGCGAATGCCCCCTATGAGCTCACTGTGAGCATCGGCGCTGCTATGGCGGACAGGGAGCAGACGATAAAAGAACTCATCGAAATGGCGGATGAGGATATGTACCTTGAAAAGGAAAGGATGCACAACAAAATGATGCAGAGTCAGTGATGTGTGTGCAGGAAGGATATACGCTATGGCTGCAGAACTTAGCAAAAAAAGAAAGAAAAAGAGAAAAAAGTATTACAGGATGAGGAAGAACCGCGTGGGTGCATCGCTGTTCATGTTCCTGCTGAATTCGCTCATTATGGTGGGGCTCGTCCACGGATTCGCATTTATTTTCATGATATCCTCGATAAACTCCAACATTGAGGACGAGTACAAGACCAAATCAGCCCTTGTGAGGATCTATGAGATGGCCCGCAGCTCGGGGAGCACGGGCTATGAGGTCTTTGACACCGCAGGCCTTGATTATTTCATCAGAAACAAGGACGGCAGCATCGGGCATACCCACGGGAAGATCACCTGTTCGGATTCGTTTTTTTCTTATGATATGCCCGCTTCCTACGGCGACCCGTCCTTGCCGGATGATGAGCTGGTGCAGGTGGATCTGTATTACGACACCGAGGATCAGCTTATCTCCAAAGACAGTAAAGGCGGTCTGGGCTTTGATGTGAAAAACATCATGAAGATAGCTCTCGACAGATTAGGTCTCTTTTTCGGCGCGGGCGACAGCAGTGCGGATGACCGCGGATACGAAGACCTTGATATCGAGATGCCGCTCTGGATGGGCATAGATATGAAAGACGGAGAGCAGACACTGGTGTTCAAGGCTGATATCGGTATGAGATCGACCGCCGTGGGCTCTCTTATCATCGTATATATGCTGATGATAGTGCTGTTCGTTGTGATACTGATCACGATGATCATTGATGCCGTCACTGCTGCAACAGATCACCACAGGCTAAATCAGCTCATCTTCACGGATATGAAGATAAAGGCGAAAAACTGGCTGTGGTTCATGTACAACGCGGAGCAGAAGCTTGAAGCCGCGAGCACAAGGAGACATTTTGCCCTTGCGGATGTGGAGTTCGTTGGGTTCAGGCGGTTCTGTGCCTGCAACTCCATAGATGAGGGCGAGACTATGATGAGCGATGTGTACAACAGTATCAACAGGCTCATCGACAAAAAGGAGCTGTGCGCCTACAATGCAGAGGGCAGATTTGCCCTGATGCTCGAATACACCGATAAGGATGCCCTGAAAGAGCGCATGGACAAAATGCTTTCCGAGCTCGGAAACACGGGGCATGAGAGCGCTGCCGCCTTCCATGCGGGTGTGTTCCTCACGGATGCCAATAATCTGAACGCAAAGGAGATAGACATCGAGGCGGAGCTTGCCAATGCAAGTGCGGCCTGCGCATCCCTTGCGGACAATGAGGGAACGGCTGTGGCATTCTATGATGAGAAATTCATCGAGGAACAGCGCTGGATAGACACCGTGGCACAGATACAGCAGAAAGCTGTGGACAATGAGGAATTTATGGTGTACTATCAGCCCAAGTACGACCCCCGCACCAACGAGCTGAGAGGTGCCGAGGCGCTGATAAGATGGCAGTCCCCGGAATACGGCTTCCTGCCGCCCTACAAGTTCATCCCCATATTCGAGAAGAACGGCTTTATTACCGAGATAGACCATTATATGCTGACACACGCCGCACGGGATCAGAAGAAGTGGCTGGATGCGGGTCTGCACTGCGTTCCCGTTTCCGTCAATGTGTCAAGGGCACACTTTATCGAGGATGACCTGGCGGAGCAGATAAGAGACATTGTTGACAGTGAAGGCACTCCTCATGAGCTCATAGAGATAGAGCTGACGGAAAGTGCGTTCTTTGATGACAAAAAGGCCATGATACGCACCATAAGCCGCCTGCAGAGCTATGGCTTTGCAGTGTCTATGGATGATTTCGGCTCCGGCTATTCCTCCCTCAATTCACTGAAGGATATGCCCCTTAATGTGCTCAAACTGGATGCAGAGTTTTTCCGGGGCGAGCAGGCAGGCACCGACAGGGGAGAGATCGTGGTCAGTGAAGCCATACGCCTGGCAAAGAGCCTTGATATGCGCACGGTGGCAGAGGGCGTTGAGGTAAAGGAGCAGGTGGAACTGCTGGCATCCCTCGGGTGCGATATGATACAGGGCTATTACTATGCAAAGCCCATGCCATCCGCTGATTATGAACAGTGTGTCAGGGCAGGGCGCAGCGACCCGGAAAGTGAGGATGTCATCCCTGTGAAGCTCGATAAGCCCGGGGAAAAGGAACCGGTACCGGTATGATGGAACGCAGTC
>JAFPYQ010000095.1 GCA_017394475.1 Oscillospiraceae bacterium
AGATGCACGGAGGTGTGGTTCTTCATTATCGCACTGCGGCGCACCTTGTCTATCTGTGCGGTGACCTTGTCGCCCTTTGCGATGCCGCCCTGTGTTACTGTACCAAAGTGCATGTAAACGCCGTTTGCGTTCTTCTGTGTATCGGTAACGGCAAATTCGGATTCACCTATGGTGATGACGCCTGTATCGCCTACCTGTCCGCCGCTCTCGGCATAGAAGGGCGTGCGGTCGAGTATGATGACTGCCTCATCGCCTTCGGATATGCTGTCTGCGGGAGCATTGTCCTTATATATCAGGAGCACATCGGCTGTGGATGTATCTGCTGTGTAGCCGTCAAATACGGTCTTGCTGTCTGTCTTGATGGAGGAGAGGATGCTCTCATCCCAGGAAGAACCGCCCTTTGCAAGATAGTCGTCTCTTGAGCGCTTCTTCTGCTCGGCAACGCACTTTGTGAATCCCTCTTCATCAACGCTGATGCCCTTTTCTGCTGCGATCTCCTTGGTGAGGTCTATGGGGAAGCCATAGGTATCGGAGAGCCTGAATGCCTCCTCACCGGAAAGAGTGCCGTTTTCGGGAACGTTTGCAAGTGCCTTTGTCAGGAGCTCGAGACCCTGGTCGATGGTCTTTGCAAAGCTCTCCTCTTCGGCGCGTACCAGTTTTTTGATATATTCGCGCTTTTCTTCCAGCTCGGGATATGCGGACTTGTTCTCATCTATGACAGTGTCGCATACCTTGTAGAGGAAGGGCTCGTTTATGCCTAAGAGCCTGCCGTGGCGGGCAGCCCTTCTCAGCAGTCTGCGGAGGACATAGCCTCTGCCTGTGTTGGAGCAGGTGACACCGTCGCCTATCATGAAGGTGGTGCTGCGGATATGGTCTGTTATAACACGGAGAGATACATCGTTCTTCTCATCATCATGATAATGGACGCCTGCGATCTCGCTTATCTTCTTCATTATGTTCTGGACGGTATCCACCTCAAAGAGGTTGTCAACGCCCTGCATAGCCACTGCAAGTCTTTCAAGCCCCATGCCTGTGTCTATGTTCTTGTGAGCCATTTCGGTATATGTGCCCTTGCCGTCGCTGTCGAACTGAGAGAATACCAGGTTCCATACCTCGATGATACGGTCATTGTCGCTGGCCTGTTCAAAGCTCTCCAGAGGGCCGTATGCCTCGCCTCTGTCGAAGTGTATCTCGGAGCAGGGGCCGCAGGGACCGCTTCCGTGCTCCCAGAAGTTATCCTTTTTGCCCAGTCTTACTATACGGTCAGCAGGGATGCCGATCTCATCGCGCCAGATCTTTTCAGCCTCGTCATCGCTCTCGAATATGGTGATCCAGAGCTTTTCCCTGGGTATCTGCAGCACCTCTGTCAGGAACTCCCATGCCCAGTGGATAGCCTCGGTCTTGAAATAATCGCCGAAGGAGAAGTTGCCCAGCATCTCAAAATATGTGCCGTGGCGTGAGGTCTTTCCCACATGTTCTATATCAGGTGTACGGATGCACTTCTGACAGGTGGTGACACGGTTCCTGGGGGGTGTCTGAGTCCCCAGGAAGAAGGGCTTTAAGGGTGCCATACCGCTGTTTATGAGCAGAAGGCTGTTATCCCCCTGGGGGATAAGATTGGCACTTGCCATCCTCAGGTGCCCCTTGCTCTCAAAGAATGAGAGGAATTTTTCGCGAAGGTCATTAAGACCCATCCATTCCATTTATATCAACTCCGTTTGAATGATCTGTATCGTCGGTAGCACCTACTACCACAAATAGTTATTCTAACATATTTCGTTCATCTTGTCAATGAGTTTATAAAATATTGTGGATTATGACAGTAAAAAACTCTGCTCTCCCGTGTGGGAGAACAGAGTTCTGAAGATATTCGTTATCTGCTGTAATCATACCTCCAGGAGACAGACTTCGGATTTATGTTGATCTTGTCGACCGCACGATCAACAGAGACAGTCCTTTCAAGCTCGTAACTGCCTCTTGCCTGTATAAACTCTCTGTCAACCTTGACAGAATTGATGAGGCGTCCCTTTTCGTCATATACATCCACAGTGAAGGAAACAACTATATCGTAATCAAAATCGCGGTTGTTGATTATGCCTGTGATATACACATTATAACCGTTTCTGTCCGCGGTGACATCAGCCTTGATATCGCGGAAATTCACCTTCTGATCTACGGTCTGCTGTCTGCCCTTTCCGCCGTATTCGCTCTGCACGGTATATTCCATGCCCACAACGCCGTAATCAGCATCGAATATATACTTGATACCGTCTATTTTCTTTGTGGCGGAGACTGAATAGCCTGCTGCACCTACGTAGTAGGCATCATCCCCCACATATACCACGCTGTTCTTGCCAAGGGAGCCGTTCCTGTCCACAGGGTAATTCTTGTTGTTTATCCTTACCACAGTGTCCTTATACTGCTCCACAAAGGTGCCGTCCTTGTTGAAGGAATACACCTTGCCGCTGATGACAGCATCACCTGTCTTCATAACGCCCTTGTCGCTGAAATAATACTTCTCTCCCTGGATAGTAGCCCAGCCTGTCTTCTTCTTGCCCTTGCTGTCATAATAGTAGGTCTTGCCGTTCTTCTTTACCCAGCCATTTTTGACCGAGCTGCTCTTATCGGCAGTGATAACAATGGAGCTGCTGTTTGCACATTCTGCTGACACAGGGGGACAAACAACAGTGAAGGAAAGCGCCAGTACGGCTGCTGCGGAAATAGCCTTTATGCTTTTGGGTATTTTCATTGATCTTCCTCCTTTTCACCGTCTGTTTACACATTTCCCCCGTCGAGGATACTGTGGACAGTATCCGGCGGGGGAAATATCAGATCTTGATTCTAACGGGATCAGCCAAGTCTGCTGTCGATCTTGTCGAGAACGTCATAGAGAGCCTGAGGAATGTGTGCGCCGCCCTCTGTGAGCTCCTTGTAGTAATCTCTCATCTGAGCGATCTCCTTCTTCCAGAGATCCTTGTCAACGTCGAGGAGCTTCTTGACAGTATCAACGGATACTTCATCCTCGATACCTGTGAGGTTGATATCCTCAGCCTTGGGAACAAAGCCGATAGGAGTCTCAACAGCCTCTACCTCGCCTGCGCATCTCTTGAGGATCCAGTCAACGACTCTCATGTTGTCGCCGAAGCCGGGCCACATGAAGTGACCGTTCTCATCCTTGCGGAACCAGTTTACGTTGAAGATCTTGGGAGCCTTGTCGCCCAGGGTCTCGCCCATTTCGAGCCAGTGGTTCCAGTAATCGCCTACGTTGTAGCCGATGAAAGGCTTCATAGCCATAGGATCGTGACGGAGAACGCCTACAGCACCTGTTGCAGCAGCAGTTGTCTCGGAAGAAACTGCAGAACCTACATATGTGCCGTGTACCCAGTCAAAGGACTGATATACGAGAGGAGTTGTGCTCTCTCTTCTGCCGCCGAAGATCATAGCGGTAACAGGAACGCCCTTGGGGTTGTTGAACTCAGGTGAGATGCAGGGGCAGTTCTCAGCGGGAGCTGTGAATCTGGAGTTGGGATGAGCAAGAGTATTGCCGTCCTTTACATAAGCCTTGCCGTTGACATAAGCGCCCTTCCACTCTCTTGCATAAACAGGAGCTTCCTTGGTGAGGCCTTCCCACCAAACAGTGTTGTCCTCTGTGTTCATGGCAACGTTTGTGAATATGGTGTTCTTTCTTGTGGATGCAAGAGCATTGAAGTTGGAGTTCTCGTTGGTACCGGGAGCAACGCCGAAGAAGCCGTTCTCGGGGTTGATAGCATAGAGCCTGCCATCTGCGCCGGGCTTCATCCATGCGATATCATCACCTACGGTGTATGTCTCATAGCCCTGATCTCTGAAGAACTTGGGAGGAATGAGCATAGCGAGGTTTGTCTTGCCGCAAGCAGAGGGGAATGCTGCTGTGATGTACTTGACTTCATCATCACCGGGACGCTTTACGCCGAGGATGAGCATATGCTCAGCCATCCAGCCTTCGTTCTTGCCCTGATAGGAAGCGATACGGAGTGCGAAGCACTTCTTTCCGAGGAGAACGTTTCCGCCGTATGCGGAGTTGATGGAGAATATGGCATTTTCCTGGGGGAACTGAACGATGTAGCGCTCTTCGGGATCAACGCTTGCCTTGGAGTGGAGGCCCTTAACGAAATCAGGGTTCTCATCGCCCAGGTTTGCGAAAGCCTGTGTGCCCATTCTTGTCATGATATGCATGTTGAGAACTACATAGATGGAGTCTGTGAGCTCAACGCCGACCTTTGCAAGAGGTGAACCTATAGGACCCATGGAATAAGGGATAACATACATTGTTCTGCCCTTCATAACACCTGTGAAGAGCTTGTCGAGCTTAGCGTGCATCTCCTTGGGATCCATCCAGTTGTTTGTAGGACCTGCGCCGTCCTTTTCGGGTGTGCAGATGAATGTACGACCCTCAACACGAGCAACGTCGTTGGGGAGAGTTCTGTGATAGATACAGCCAGGGAGCTTGACATCGTTGAGTCTGTACATCTTGTCATTATGTCCCTCGGGAAGTGAGCACACCTCATCGGTGAGCTGATCGAGCTGCTTCTGGGAACCGTCTATCCATACAACATAGTCGGGTGTGGTGAGTGCTATCTGCTCTTCTACCCACTTGAGAACATAAGGGTTCTTGGTGAGAGGAGCATTGAGGATCTTTGCCATATCAGTATCTCCTTTATATAAAAAATTTAATTAACACATATAGCTGTTATCAAACAACATACATATACATTATAACCTAAAATCGCAAATATGTCAAGAAATATTTTATACAAATTATAGTTTGCTTTAGATAACTATATGTGCATATTCAAGATGCCCTGTATCTGTGCATCTTCCGACATGCGTCCGAAGCATTATGAACAGATTAGCAAAAAAGTCACATTTAATTCAAAATTTACAATTTATCTATTGCATATCCCGCAGATAGTAGTACAATATATTAAGTCTGTTTGAGCAGGACATAACGCAGGTCATACAGATACCCGCAGGTCAGGCACATCCTGTCCGGAGCATCATCAGACCGGCATTGATAACATGATAGGTTCGGAGCATCCATAATGAATCATTTTTATGTTGTGATCTCGGCAACACTGACAAAATTCGGAAAAGTCATCCGCAGATTCGGTAAGATAAAGTACAATCACTGTGCCATAGCCTTTGATGAGGATCTGAAGGAATGGTACAGCTTTGCAAGGCGCAGGCACAAGGCAGTCCTCACAGGCGGCCTCATGAAGGAGCACATCCGCCGCTATACCCTTGATACAAAAGAAACTGTAAGCTGCGTCATATTCAGGATACCCGTATCGGATGAGAAATATGCGGAACTAAAGGACATCGTGAACAGGATAGGATCGGACAGCGAATATATCTACAACCTGCTGTCCGTGCTGACATATCCCGTTACAAAGGGCATCGTCACACGAAAGGCATTCACCTGCACTGAATTCACGGTCTATATGCTCATGAGGACGGGATTCATCTTCAAAAGGCCCATCTGCACCTACAAGCCCGATGAACTCGCTTATATGCTGAGAAAATACACATATTTCAGGGGCAACCTTGCGGAATATGTGACCAGCGGCCACAGAAAAAAGACGGATTACTTCAATGATATATCCGAGCGCGATGTGGTGGAGAGCATACGCAATGTCGGGCGCATGGTAAAGCGCCTCCCGAAGGGAAGACTCGGGAATATGTGAACCGTATTCCTTACTTTATCTGTCCGCCGATGACAGTCCTGTACCGACAAGAGAAGCGACTATGAAAGATATTCTTGATACGGTGATGATATCCATCATCGTTTTGATACTTTATATTCTGGGAAAAGATGTAAAGGATTCCTTGTGGGGCGATAGGGACACAGACGTTGACAGCTTTCTGAAAAAAACGGGAAAATACCTGCTCGCCTGCATAATATGCGGCATCCTTATATGGCTCAGATTTCAGATGGAAAAATAACGGATCGATGCGAAACGCATCGGTCCGTTCTGCTTTTTCATTCATCGAGGGCGGAGAGCATACTGTCCATCCCCTCGGGTGCCTCGCC
The DNA here is from genome assembly GCA_017394475.1 of Oscillospiraceae bacterium. Lineage (GTDB taxonomy): Bacteria > Bacillota > Clostridia > Oscillospirales > Ruminococcaceae > Huintestinicola. Next base: position 6,071 of record JAFPYQ010000095.1, read on the forward strand.
CTCGGGATAGTAGATCTTTCTCGGGCGTTCTTCGGGCTCCTGAGGAGGCATCTGCTGCACCGCCGGCCGGTCGTATACATTCTGCGATGTGTACGGCGGGATAATCCCGGGCTGTGTATAGGTCTGCTGCCCGCTATACTGTGGGGTATTGGCAGGCTGTGCATAGGTCTGTGACTGCCCGTACTGTGGAGTATTGGCAGGCTGTGCGTAGGTCTGCTGCCCTCCGTACTGGGGGGTATTGGCAGGCTGTGTGTAGGTCTGCTGCCCTCCGTACTGTGGAGTATTCACAGGC
>JAFPYQ010000096.1 GCA_017394475.1 Oscillospiraceae bacterium
ATCAGATGATGACGGGAACATCTATTGCGAGGACTATATCCTTATGATAGATGACGATCTGGAGATGACCCTTGTGGATCATCTCACAGATCATCCTGTTCTTTACTGACAGACTGTCATACCTTTTCTGCAAAGGCTTTTCCCTTTTCTCTCAGATGGGCAAGATCTTCCTCGGAGGGCTTGAAGCATACCTTGCAGAGCTCCTCATCCACAGCGAGCCCCAGTCCTGCCGCCCTTGCGGCAAGGTTCCCGCAGGCCTCTCCCGACCAGCCGAAGGAGCCGAATATAAGTGCGGGCTTGTTCCTGTCAAGGACTGCGCTGACGTTGTTCAAAAGGTCATATACAGGGGGGAGGGCATCACGGTTCAGAGTAGGGGAGCCGAACATATACGCTCCCGAGGTCTGCACAGCCTTTGCAAGGACTGACTTTTCCGTACCCGTTATCTCGTATACCGACACATTCTTCCCCGCTTCACGGGCACCCTCTGCAAGTGCCTCAGCCATTGCGGCAGTATAGCCGTAGGCGGAAACATAGAAAACGGAGATAAGGTCTTTGTCGGTCTTATCCTCCGACATCCTGTCGTATACCTCACATACTCTTTCTATGCCTTTAGTGAGCACCGGACCGTGAGAGGGGCATATCAAAGACACATCCAGGGAGCGGATGATGGAAAGTCCCTTTTTCACCGCTGCAGGGAACGGACCGAATATATAGGTGTAGTACCTTTCAAGCTCGGCAAGATAGCGGCTGTCATCGGCGATGAGCCCGTCATCGGTCTCTGCACAGTAGTGGCATCCCAGAAAATCACAGGTGAATACGCATCTGAGCTCTTCACAGTATGTGAATATGGAATCGGGCCAGTGGAGATTGGGCGCAGAGAAGAATTTCAGCGTAAATCCGCCGAGATCCAGCTCGCCCCCCTGCTTTGCCACAACGGAATTAAGATCGCGGTTGAGTATGTTCTTGAGATTTTTCAGCGCGGGAGCGGAGCCGTATACAGTCACATCTGGGTTTGCATCGAGTATGGTGTGCAGCGCTCCGGAGTGATCGGGCTCGGTGTGGTCTGCTATGATATAATCTATATCCGAAAGCGGGCATATCTCCTCTATGTTTTTTTCAAGATCGGCAGCGAACCTGTCGTGACAGGTCTCTATGAGGGCTGTCTTTTCACCGCGGAGCAGGTACGCGTTATAGGTAGTGCCCGTGTCGGTGGGGACGATCACGTCGAACACCTTGAGTTCGGGATCTCTTGCGCCTACAAAATAAAGGCCTTTTCTTAATTCCTGCATAATTACCTCCGAAAATCCGAAAAATGGTAAAGGTCATATAACATGGGCTCTTTGGGACATTTATGCTGCAAAGAGCTTATTTTGCCGATGGGGGCGGGGGTGTGAGTATCTCGATCCCGCCTGCGATGACTGCTTCTGCATAGTCAAGGGCGGATGTGAACTTTCTAGGTGACAGCACTCCTCCGGGATAGAACCTGTCGGTGGTGTTGTGGGAATCAGAGCCGCCTGTCACAGGCAGTCCATACCACTCGGCATAGATCTTTGCCCTTTCATTGAATCGCGGGTCGCGGTGGGAGGCGTTATATATCTCTATCCCGTCCACGAAAAGTGGGCAGTGTATAGTGCCCCTTATATATGGTGCCTCACGGAACGGGTGAGCCTGAAAGACCTTTGCTCCGCAGCTTCGCACATATTCAAGGAATACTGTGGGCTCCATTTCCATAATGTCATTATTTTCAGTGAGCCATTTTTCATCTATCCCGTATACAAGGAAATCCGATGCACCATTGCCGTATTCCACTCCGAAAAACACATCAAGGCCTATCTTTGCACCTGTTTCCCTTGCATGTTCATAGCCCTTGCAGTATTCATGCACCTTTTTCTCCCAGGGCAGGGAAAGGTCTATGCAGGTGTTGCCGTTGAAAAAGTGGTCGGTGACGATGATGCCCGTGTAGCCCTCGTCCTTGTATTTCCTTGCCATTTCCGAAGCGGTGGAGTTCGAGCAGGCACTGCCTTCGGAAGTGTGCAGGTGTGTCTCATATCTATACATATCGTACCTCTGAAAAATCACATTGCAGTGTATATACACCGTGGATATATTATACACCTGTTTGGTATATTTATCAAGAAATATCAATGAAATGTAATAATTGTAACCGATGTGTAACCGGTTGCGGCAATTTGTAATAACATTGAGAAATTTATGTATTGACATTATAAATGAATAATGATAAAATTTTAATATGTATCGCTGTCTCTGCCTGACAGCGCAGAAAGAAAAGGAGGAATTGAAATGGCACAGTCACAAAAGTCATTGAGAGCGGTATTCTCTGTGATACTTTCCGTTCTCATGGCACTTATGCTTTTCTGTGTTCCCAACAGTGCTTCCGCAGCCACTATCAACAAGTCGAGTGTTACTATCACAAAGGGATATTCGACAACATTGAAGGTATCGGGAGCATCATCGGTAACATGGTCGAGCTCAAACAGCAAGGTAGCAAAGGTCAGCAAGACCGGTAAGGTAACTGCCAAGAAAGCAGGTACTGCTACTATCACAGCAAAAACAGGGAGCCAGACTCTCCGGTGCAAGGTAACAGTCGTTGCCTGCTCTCTCAGTGCGGTATCTGCCGTGAATGTTGACAAGGGCAGCTCAAAGACAGTCACCATCACTGTAAAGGGCGACACTTCTCTCAGCTACAAGGTAGCAGACAAGAAGGTAGCAACTGCAAAGTGGGCTTCTTCCACCATCACCAACAAGAAGGCTAAGCTCAGGATCACAGGTGTGGGCGAAGGCACCACAACAGTAAAGGTATATAACCGCAAGTACCCCTCCATCGCAAAGACCATCACTGTTTCGGTAGAGAGCCTTGAGGAGGACAATGCACCTTCACTGGATACATCTGTTTCCAACCTTTCCGTAAAGACCAATGAGACCGCAACATTCACCGTAACAAGTGAGGACGGGGATGCTCTCAACTGGGTATATTCCGATCCCGCGGTTGCCAGCCACACAGTTGGTACATTTGCATCCAACAAGGCTACTGTTACTGTAAAGGGCCTTAAAGTAGGTACTACTACACTTACCATAACCAACAAGAACGACAGCACAGTTTCCAAGAAGGTGAACATCACCGTTACAGAGGGAACAGGCAGCGGATACTATGCAGTATATGACAATCAGAACATTGAGAACAAGCTCATAGCTACAGACAGCTTCATCCAGTTCTATGACAGGAACAGGGGAATAAACAGATATGTGCTCGTTCCCGCAAACAATGTTGATTCCGCACAGGTAAACACTGCTATCGCAAAGGCTACAAATTCTTACGAGACCTATATGGTATACTCGGATAATCCCACAAAGACCACATCCACAGATACTGTCAGGTCCTTCCAGGCTAATATCACCGAGACTACCGTAAACAACGGCGCAGTCAGCACAGCTACAAAGAGCGTTACAAGATATGTACTGCTCCCTCAGAACTATGATGAGCCCCAGTACAACTGGGTAGCAGCTTGCTATATCGGCACCTATGACTACGGCGTTATCTACACCAATAACCCGCTGATAAGCACTAACCCCACATTCAAGAAGCGTTCGGCAGATGACAAGATATATCAGTACAGCACCAACAAGAACGGTATGAGATATACAAGATATATCGTATACAATGAGTTCATCACAAACGATCCCGGAAACTACTATTCCAAGATCATCTCCAAGGATGGCGATGCTGTTACAGGTTCTTACTATGCTGTATTCAACAGCGTTGATGCCGCAAATGCAGCGAAGACAGGCAAGAATGATCAGGTAAGGCCCTTCACAGCCAACGGAGTGACATTCTATATCCTTCTTCCCGCAAACTATGAGGAAGCAAGATATAACAGCGCGCTGGCTCCTTACTACGGACAGTATGAGTACAACAAGATCTATGCAAACAACCCCGAGAAGAGGTTTGCAAGCGACTATGTTTACAGCTATACCAAGACCGTGAACGGCAAGGCTGAAACTCACTACATCATGTATCCCGACAACATGAACTACACAGCTCAGTTCAATGAGCTCAAAGCAAAAGACCTTGGTACCCAGTATTCCGCATACTACACTGCTTATCAGACAAATCCCCAGAAGCAGCAGGATTCCGATGTTATCAGATCCTGGATAAACCAGAAGACCAATGCATACAACTACTGCCTGATGCCTGCAAACGGAGATATCCTCAAGTACAATGATATCAGAGTTGCAAACGGCGGTTCCTATGAATATTATCACATATATTCAAACGCTCCCCAGACCACAGGTTATGATACCTATGCTCAGAGACAGTATACCGCTAACGGCTATGACAGATTTGTATACATCTACCTCCCCAATGACTATGATGAGGCTAAGATAAACGAGTCTCTCTCAGGTAAAGAGGTATTCTGATAAACCCTGATGACAAACGCAGTACATACGGCGAAAGCCGCATGTACTGCGTTGTTTTTTTACAGATACAGGTGTACGGAAAGAAACAAAGCCGAAAGCGTGTGCCTTCGGCTTTGTTTCCGGATGAAAGGAGTTATTCGAATTTTACTTGGATATCTGATATGCCTTCTACCCTTACGGTGAATTTTTTGTCCGTTGGGGTATGCTTTACTGTTACGGTATCACCGTGCCTTACAGCGGTGAGGGTGAATACCGATGCTGCCTCGGTGTCGAATATTTCAGCAGTTATCTCCTTGCCCTCTGCAGGGGAGTAGATAACGAATTCTGTGCCTTCCAGGTAGTCATATTCAAAGTCGCGCTCAAAAGCGCCATAGGCTATTATGCTGTTCGGACGGGCAAGCAGCGGGAGGCCGAAATAGTCATAGTTCTCGGCATAGAAATGACCGCCTTTATAGGTCTTTCCGCTCTGTATGTCGATCCAACGCTCTGTCGGATCGGCTGTCTCGGGCACATAGAACTTTACGCTGCC
>JAFPYQ010000097.1 GCA_017394475.1 Oscillospiraceae bacterium
AGGCATCAATATCAGGTGCCAGCAGCATCCCGGAACTTGAAAACCCATCCATCCGCGTACCGTTTACAGTGACATTATCCGCTATGACGGTGATGACACTTTCCCTGCGATGCCCTGTGACAAAAGGACATTCATTAAGGCTCTCCTCAAATGGTGCGTCTTTCGTGGGCTCTCCCACAAGAATGATGTAGTCGCCCATACCTGCCATATCAAGGTAATGATCAAGGCCTGCAGCGATGGATATGATATTGTTGACACCCGATGCGAAGAACATCGCCGAAAGCACCACGAACAGCAGTATAATGCAGTTCATTGCCTTTTTCCGTTTAAGATCTTTTAGTAAGATCCTCAGATACATTTCTTTCACCTCTGTATCGTATCGTCATTTTATGTATCAAGTATAGCATTTTAATTCTTAAGTAATCTTTAACTTCTGTACGACAGTACTGTGACAAAGGCTAAAGAGACTATGAGCAAAAGAAAAGCCAAGGTGATAGAAGCTACCAGCACTATAAAAAACACGGTGACATTGTGCATATTATACAAGCTTATAAACATTGATATATACAGCTTTTCCTTGATTTTACGATATCAGGGATTTTTGTGTTTCTAATCTGATTCTAATAAATCTTACTGTTTTTTAATTGGATTTCTCCAACGGATTGTGATACAATATAATATGTTCATCACGGATGTGTGATGATGAAAGATAATAGAAGTTGGTGAGAGATCTGATGGATAAGAAAAGATCAAAGAAGAAAACAGCGTTTATTATATTTTTGGTCGTGATACTTCTGCTGTTCGCCGCAGACTGGATAGCATCGGTATGTATCTATAACAGTTATTTTGGCAGGCGTTATGAGACCTATGAGCCCTATGCACTGTATATCGGGGATTTCCCGGGACTTGAACGCACACGCTATGAATTCACATCCGATAAGGGCGATACACTTGTGGGTTATATGTACAGCACTGGAGAGGCTCAGAAGGGCATTATAGTTCTGGCTCATGGGTTCGGCGGCGGAGGGCACAATTCATATATGAACGTTGCCGACCTGTTTGCAAGAAATGGTTACTATGTATTCGCATACGATGCTACGGGAAATGACGAGAGCAGCGGTGATAGCGTAGGCGGTCTTGCACAGGGCGTTGCCGATCTTAACTCTGCTATAAACTTTGTGGAAAAAAGCGGCAATTTTTCCAATCTTCCCATAGGCCTTTTCGGTCACAGCTGGGGGGGATACTGTGTCAGCAGTGTACTTTCATATCATCCCGAGGTCAGAGCTGTTATAGAGTGTTCGGGGTTCAACTGCTCATCGGATATGTTTGAAGCCCAGGGCAAGGCTGAGGCAGGGGATGGCATATATCTTATGATGCCCTTTGTAAAGCTCCAAGAGCAGATAAAATGCGGAGAATATGCCTCTGCTACGGGGATGAAGGGCTTTGAGTCCACCGATGCCCATATTATGGCGGTACACAGTGCCGATGATAATGTAGTCCCAATAGGATACGGCTTTGACAAGTATTATGAAAAATACTCGGCAGATCCCCGCTTCACCTTTATCCGCTTTGAAGACAAGGGACACAATCATATCTTTGATGATACGGCGTATTTCAAGGTGTTCTTTGAGGATATGCAGAAATGGACGGATTCCCTTGATTACGACTATAAGGCAGAAGAGAATCAGCAGCGTTTCGCGGATGATAAAGCAGAGTATATCCGTCAGCACATGGACAGGGAAAAATGGAGCCATTCACTTGACAAGGAGCTTTCAGAAAAATTCGTGACCTTCTATGATGAAAATATGCAGGGCTGATATAGCATAAACAGTGTAAAAAATGACTCCGTAAACGGCAGTATCACCGTTTACGGAGTTGTTTCTATGTTTTCGGCGAAGGTCTGTTCCTTCTGTTCATGGGGCCTGATAAGATCACTCAAAGTGACCGCAAATATGAAATTTACATAGGGGATAATGAATATCAGCGGGAAAACGATGGGGGCAAGTACCAGCCAGAAACAGTTGGTGGCGGTGATCTTGGCTATGGGACTGAGATTGTCCCTGAACAGCCGCCTGCTTTCCATGATGATATCCCGCGGTTTTCTGTAGGGGTCTGATGTGAAAAGGTATGACACGAACAGATAATCCATCGAAATCGATATCATATATCCGATGAGCAGTGCTACCATTGCTCCGAGCAATATCAGCACCGGAAAGCGGAACCTGCTCCTTGTTTCCGCGAACTGCAGAAAGAAAACTGACAGCAGATATACCGCAGCAGCCGGCAGGGCAAGGTTGCGTATCATACTGAGGAGCGTTGCAGCTTTGGTGATAAAGCATGCCCTGATGGTCTTTTTCGACCTGTACATTGCGAACAGTGAGGAAAGCGGGGCGATAAATCCCCTTGCCGCCTGCATATAGAACCAACGTATACCATAATAGAGCGGTATGGAGGAAACATAGACCGCAAGTATTATGATGACCGCAGGTATCACGAATGAGGGCGGCGGTGCAGAAAGTTCAAACAGTTCGTGCTTGTTCAGGGATACTCCCGTTATCTGCCCCACAAGCAGGATCGCGGTGTAGCCGAATGCGATTATCCCCGAGCACAGCAGGCTTATGAAGCAGAATTCGGGCCAGCCCTTTTTTATGTTGTTTACCGCCGTATGGCGCAGTTCTCGTATTGACATATCTGTAGACCGATGATCATATCGCGCCGACTATTTCCAGAGCCCCGCCCTGCTGCCAGAGCCGAGCGGTGGTCATTACTTCAAAGCCGGTGCCGGGTTCTGCGGCATATTCGAGTGCAGGGCGTTTAGGCAGTCCGAAACAGGAACATATATTCATTATTATCCCCGAATGAGTGACGACCGCAGCCTGTGAGTAGTCATTCTGCATCATGTGCAGCAGTATGGAATGGATACTGCTGTAGCATCTGGTTACGACTTCGCGCAGGGTCTCTCCGTTGGGGGGAGCGTTGTCAAGGCCGCCTTTGAGCCATTTCTTATAGCTTTCCAGTTCTGCCAGCTCCACTGCCTTGCAGCCCTCGAATGCTCCGAAATCCATTTCCCGCAGATCCTCTACTTCCACCAGCTCCCTTTCCGGGAACAGCAGGTCGGCTGTCTGGACGCAGCGCTCCAGCGGGCTGGTATAGACGATCTCCGGCTTGGGATAATCTCTTTCGGTCATGAGCCGTTCAAGCTCGGCCCTGCCCTTTTCGGAAAGGGGAAGATCGGTGGAGCCTATGTACAGGCCTTCCTCATTTCCCCGGGTCTGTCCGTGGCGGATAAGATAAAGGTGGTAAGTTTTCATGATTATTTATGTGTTTTGAAAAGTGCCACTGCAACTACATCAGGGCCTGAATTTGAAGATATTACGCCGTGTACTCTGAAATCATAGGACACAGGAGGGTATCCGAAACGCTTTTTGAGCTCCTTAGCAAGCTCCTCACGGTGTGAAAGATCCCTGCCGCCTATGACACAGTATTCCGTGCCCTTCTCGATACGGTCACAGGCGATATCGGCAAGTTTAGGGACAACATTTGCATCGCCCCTTACCTTTGCAACGGTCTTTGTTCCCTTTCCGGACAGCAGTATCACGGGGCGGAAGCCCAGGAGCTCTCCTGCAAATGCAGCGGCTGCGGATATCCTGCCGGATTTCTTTGCGAACCTGAGAGTATAGCAGGCAAGGTACACCTCTGCGGAAGAGAATGTTTCTTCAAGCTCCTTTACGATCTGCTCTGCGGGAACGCCCTCCGCTGCCTGCTGTGCAGCCTTTATCACAGGATAACCGTAGGTGGCGGAGTATGAAAGGCTGTCCACCACATGGACCTTTATCTTGTCCGAAAGCTCGGGACATTCATCCGCAAACATTGTGATGGCCTGTACTGCATTGCTGTATGTGGATGAGCCGTAGGAGTTGATGGAAACGTATATGACATCCGTAAAGCCCTGCTCCGCAAATTCCTTGTATTTCTCCGTAAAGTCCATGACGGTTATCTGGGAATGAACGGGCATAGTTGGAGTGGAATCTATAAGATCGTAGTATTCCTCGGGAGAGATATCGCCGTCATGCAGTGTCCTCTCACCGACGGTTATGGGAAACCTGAGAATATCTATGCCGTATTTTTCAGCGTATTCCTTTGTAAGGTCACTCGCTGAGTCTGTGACTATCTTTATCATTGTAATAGACCTTCTTAAAATTTTATCCGAGGAGAGCCGTATAGATCTCCCTGTCTGCATCGGTGAACACATTGAATATCACATCTATGTCATTGTCCTTGACATATCTGCGGACTGTCTTCACCGCTATCTCGGCTGCCTCCTGCTGAGGGAATCCGAATACTCCTGTGGAAAGGCAGCAGAAAGCGATGCTCTTCAGCCTGTATTCCGCAGCCACTTCAAGGCAGGCACGGTAGCAGCTCTCAAGCTCCCTGCAGTGCAGTTCCGTGAGCTGGCCCTGTACGATGGGCCCTACAGTGTGGATGATGTATTCCGCGGGAAGATTGTAGCCCTGTGTTATCTTTGCCTGACCCGTGGGTTCGGGATAGTCCTGCATCTTCATCAGTCTGTCGCAGGCAGCACGCAGCCGCACGCCTGCAAAGGTGTGTATGCAGTTATCTATGCAGTTGTGGCACGGCATATAGCAGCCTGTCATTGCCGAATTGGCTGCATTGACGATGGCATCGCATTTCAGCGTGGTTATATCGCCCTGCCAGAGGTATATATGGGGTTCCCTCGGGCTCAGGGTGGTATAGTCGGTGATGCCTTTTTCGGCGATGAG
>JAFPYQ010000098.1 GCA_017394475.1 Oscillospiraceae bacterium
AAGCCCCCCATGGGATGCCCCTTGAAATGGCTCAGCACCATCACGAAATCATAATCCGCCAGATCCTTGCCCACCCAATTTTCCTTCAGAAGAGTGCCACCCTCCACAGGTATGGTGATATAGCCGTCCTTGTCCATTATATCCACATCGGCAATATCGGTAAAGCCGTGTTCCTTTGCCACCTGCAGGTGCATCTCGGTCTCAGCGCGCTTTGAACCGCCGTAGGCAGTGTTGCACTCGATGATGGTGCCGTCAACGCTCTGAACCAGCTCTTTTATCAGATCGGGTGAAAGATGGTTGGGATTCCCCGCCTCCCCCGTGGAGAGCTTTACAGCCACCTTTCCCTGCGGCACGCGGTCAAGGGCTTCATACGCCCTCTGCAGCCCCTCGGGGCTTATATCGGATGTGAAGTACACGGTGGAATGATCGGCATATCCCCGTCCCTCGCTGTCCATGGTCTTTATATTATAGGATTCATACACCTCGGGCTCATATCTCATGTGCAGCGCATAGGCACCGCTGCCGATGGCCAGGACTCCCGCGATGCAGCCTACTACTATCAGTGCCTTTCCGATCTTCTTATTCATTGCTTTTCCTCTTCCTCTGCAGTTTTACGGGACTATATCAGACTTTTCGCGATCATCACCGCGATATCGAATTTGTCAAGAGAATGATTTGCGGCATGAGACCATCCTGCGTGTAGACCTCCTGATCCACCACATCCCCCGTCACAAGGAGATCATAGAGTTCAAACCCGTAATAGTCGCACACCGCCTGAACCCCCGCAAGCTCCATCTCCACGGCAATACATCCCTCGGATTTGCGCTGTGCCACCTTTTCCCTCGTTTCCATATACAGAGCATCTGTTGTCCATACGCGCCCCTTTACAAAGGGGATATGAGCATTGCCGAAAAGCTGTGCGATGCGGTCGGCATTTCTTATCGTTATATAGTCCGCAGGAGGTGCATAGTGGTAGGACATGCCCTCATCGCGGTAAGCCTCGGTGGGGATGACATATTTTCCCGTAGTGATCTCGGGTGCAAGCCCCCCTGCCGAACCGAACAGGATGAACTTGTCTGCACCTGTTTTCCAGTTTATCTCTATCACATCGGTGGATGCCAGTGCAGAGCCTATGGAGGAAAGGTAGAACACCACCTTCATGTCCCCCACCGTCAGCAGATGCAGGGGCTTTGTTTCATTTGCAGCCGTTATCTCCCCTATCTGCTCATGCTGGTACCGATGGAGGACAGTGCGGTATATCTCGCTTGAAAATGTGCCTATGGCGATCTCCGCGAAATGCTTCTGCTCCCCGAAGATGGATGCGGGAGTTATCACCGCCGTGCCCTTCGGATCAAAACCGTCTGTTATCATATTATCCCCTCCGATAGTGATATACGGATAATTATACCACAAACTGTTTAAAAAATCTTTAAAATCACAAAAGTTTAACATTTTGATGCCGTACATCGCAGCCCTGTCGGATTTAACATATATTTTATATTTACAAGTAGAATCGTTCATATATGTATAGTACAATTACCCGTAGATGGATATGTAATATATTACCTATTTTTCAAAGGCGGGATGATGATGGATTATAATGAAATGATGGGCATGAGCAATGTGGAATTCGGGGATCTTCCGCCTCAGCCGTTTCTGCTGGGCTTGCTCAGTGCCTTTGACAACAGATACCAGGCAGCCGCAGACGTATATTTCAAGGAGATCACATGGAAACAGTTCTTTGCGGTGATCTGCATCCGCCTGTGCAAGGAGCCACCCACGATAAATGAACTTTCAGATGTGATGGGCAGCTCCCATCAGAATGTCAAGCAGATACTGCTGAAGCTTGAAAAAAAAGGCTTTATCACTATGGTCACCGATGAAAGGGACAGGCGCAAACAGCGCATATATGTCACCGAAAAATGGGATGCATTCGCAGAACAGAACGATCATCAGGGCAGGCACAGCCAGTATGTGATGAGCCGCATTTTTGAAGGCATCGACGAACAGAGCCTTGCTGTCACGATACAGACGATAATGAAAATGGAAAGGAACCTGAGCCAATTATGAAAACACTTATAATATACACCTCACAGACGGGCTTTACAGAAAGATATGCCCGCTGGTGCGCAGAAAAGACAGATGGGGATATCCTGGAGCTGAAAGAGGCACAGAAGAAGGACGACAGTTTCTTTGACAAATACGGAGCCATAGCCTACGGCGGCTGGGCCATGGCGGGGAAGACCGTCAAGGTGAAATGGTTCCTGGACAAGGCAGGAAGCTGGAAGAACAAGCGCCTGGCTGTGTTCTGTGTGGGGGGCAGCCCCAACGATAACCCGGATGTGGACACCGCCCTGCATAATATGCTCACCGATGAGCAGCGGGGATATATCAGAGCCTTCTACTGCCAGGGCGGTTTTGACTATGATAAGATGAACGCTCCCTCAAAGCTGGCTATGAAGGTTTTCGTCTCGGCGCTGAAAGCTAAGAAGAAGGACCCTGCCGAGGACGAAAAGAAAATGATAGAAATGATATCACAGTCCTATGATATATCCGATAAAAAGTATGCAGAACCAATAGCTGAATATCTGAACGGGAGATGATACAAATGAAGACAAAAGGAAAGAGCATCGCAGATATCATCGCGGTCATTGTGACGATCATCACCGTGATATGCTGCATCATCCCCTTCATCACCACGGCACAGATCACAGACAATACTATGGTATCGGCATTTGGAGAAAATGTGGAGCTGTATGGAAAGGGGCTCTATGCAAGGAACTCCTTCTCCGGAGCTGTGCAGGCGGTAGCACAGGATGTGATAACGCTTCTGGTGGTCATCCCCGCTATGATATATGCTCTCGTTCTCAAAGGCAGGAAAAAGCTGCTGGGGCGTTATTTGATGACAGGGCTGTTCGGCTATCTGCTGTATACATATATGAGCTATTCCTTCCTGATGTACTACAATGACCTGTTTTTGCTCTATGTTGCGGATATGACGCTTTCGTTCTACGGGCTTTTGCTGTGCATCACAGACCTTATCCATGATCCTTCGGCGGAAAAAATAAGAGAAGGACTGCCCACAAAGGGACTGCGGATATTCCTGATGCTGTCGGGAGCAGGTATATTCCTGATGTGGATGGGAAGGATAATCCCCACCATCGGTCAAGGTACTGCCCCTGCAGGTCTTGACAACTGCACCACCCTTGTCATACAGGCGCTCGATCTCGGTGTCATCGTCCCAGCATGCTTCGTTATCTCGCACCTGTTGAAGACAAAGCACAAGCTGGGCTGTATACTGGGACCTGTTATCGTCATCAAAGCCGTCACTCTGGTACTTGCGGTGCTTGCAATGGCATTCTGTATGAAGATAAACGGCGTTGAGGTGGACTCTGCATCATTCGCGGTGTTCATCCCCGTATGTGCGGCGACTGTATACTTCTTTTTCAGGGTAGCAGCACAGATAAACAAGGCAGAGGCTGCCTGAAACAGTATTTTTATGAAAACAATACCGCACCCGCGTGTAGCTTATACTACACATAGGTGCGGTGCTGTTGTTTTGTCAACATTGTGCGGATAATCTGAATATTGAATATACTGCGGATCTATGTTAATATATAATCACTGAAGGGGAAAACAACACAAACCCTTAAAAAGAAAAAAATCATAACGGAGGAAAATAAAATGAAAAACACAATGAAGGCTCTTACAGCAGGAATCGCAGCAGTTATCGCATCCACAGCAATGATCTCAACAGCAAGTGCTGCTACTTACATGGATTACAACGGTTATACTTATTCTGACGGCGTGA
>JAFPYQ010000099.1 GCA_017394475.1 Oscillospiraceae bacterium
AACCTGCCGTCGGGCTTTTTCAGTATGGGGTATTCATGCCCCGCATTTGCAGCCGTGAGAACACCTGTTGCTATATCAAGGATGCCCAGCCATACAGTCACGAACATCTCCTCGTGATTGCCCTTGCATATCTGCTCATTGGCCGCCTCAAGGGCTGCTTTGGGATCCTTGTTCATCACGGCGTAGTTCTGGACAAGTATCTTTGACGCCATCATGAACAGCGCAGCAGGCACGCCTTTGCCCGAAACATCCGCCATAACTATGCCCAGATGATCTTCATCTATGAGGAAGAAATCATAGAAATCCCCTCCTACCTCCTTTGCGGGAGTCATAGAGGCATATATGTCGAATTCCTCTCTTTCGGGAAATGCCGGGAAGATGTTCGGCAACATATCCGCCTGTATGCGGGTCGCCATAGAGAGCTCGTTATCTATCCTTGATGCCTCCATCTGCTGCTTCTCGTATTTTTTCAGCAGGTCTACCACCACGACACCGAACATATTCACAGCCGCTCCCACAGTGGCTACCATGATAAACTGTATCTGTGAGAATATCGCCTGGAGAATAAGGGCTGCCAGCGGTGCCAGGATATATATCCAGTATGCTCTTCTGACGTGCTTTGGAAACTGTTCGCGGTAATGTACCATCATATATATGCCCTGTACCATCATCAGCATAGGCGGTATATTAGTGAGCAGATACAGCGTGGAGCGATGATATACGTTATTCGAATCGAAATAATAGTACATATCACTGAACAGGCTGATGAAATTGATGATGATATGCAGTATCAGCAGAACCAGTATCGCCCGCATGGACACCTTCATCTTTTTTTGCTCGGGCATAGCTGTATAGAGTATCATCACCAGCAGCATTACGGCCATGAAACCAGCCATGAGGAACTCCATGAATGTCACTGCCTTTATGGCGTGGGTGATGAACTCACCGGGATGGCCTTCAAGTAGCTCCCTTGCGAAGTGCATAGTGATATACCCGATTATCAGCGTGAGGAATGCGATGAAATACTTGCGGACATCCTCACGGATAGGTGATTTTTTGATCTGCATTATGCTGAGGGCACAGACACCCGTACCTGATGCGATTATATATAGATTTATAATGTCTGCCGCTGTCATGTTGAATACCATAGTCCTCTCCTTTCCGATGTAGACCGCACTATCAGGGGATATAGGCTATCTCTGTTCTGCGGAGCGCCGATATTACACGGACAACTGCCGAATAGAACAGCCCTGCACAGTATATATATACCAGTATCACAGTGGAATCAATAAAAATGATGCATAGTACCGCCATGAGGATATTCACTGCCCCGATGCTCAGATTCACCTTCCATGACGGTGATTCCATGCGCTTTGCCTCTCTGCTGCGCAGGATATGTATCACCCCGACCAGCGCATTGCTGCCGAAAAGATACAGCATGATATAGAAATATGATGAATCCGCAATGGCTATGGTGAACATACCCAGGTCAAGGATAATGAGCCCCATGTAGAGCAGCGCCTTTCCTCCCACCATGTGCCGGGCCATGAAAAAATATGTGCCGAGATATTTTATGCCTGTCACGACCAGAGTGATGCTCAGGCAGAAAACAGTCAGCGCAGCGCCCCTCACAGGATCCGAGATCATGATGATGCACAGCACCATGATAACTATCCCCAAAGTGATGTTCGTGATACGCTGCAGATTAGTCATGGCGCATCTCCTTTCCGATATGCTCTGCCAACTTCCTGAAATCCTCAATTCCCATAAAGCCCTTTTCCGCAAAGTCCACAGAAAAGCCTGCCAGCAGATTTCCCGACCTGTATATCCTGTTCGTTACCATGCTTTTCTGGGCAAGGGCAGCAAGGATGAACTTTCCCAGAAAGGTATCGTCCTTATCCTCACTTTCAATATATTCCGACAGATACCTGTTCACATCAAAATCAGGGATATCCTTTCCCGAAAGCTCTTTGCCGAAGGCTGCCCAGTCTGCACTTGAATCGAGCTGTCCTTTTCTAAGGATGTTTTTTATCCGTTCCTCATAGGGTGCAGCAGTCTCCCAGGCATACTGCCTTACCTCAAACTCATCGCGTTCGCCCCTCAGATATCCCATGGCATAGATCATCTGACAGAATGCGCGGTAGTAATCCCCGGGATTGTCCTTTATCAGTTCCTCATAATCATACCAGGCAGGAAGATACCTGTATTTGATGAAGCTGTAATCGGGAAGATGGCCTGCCCTCCCGTGGCCTAAGTTCATTATGGAATGTTCGCTCGATGAGAATATGCTGTTGCTGTATATGCATTTTTCAATATCATCGGGCTTTGATGTGCTGTGGATGAAGTTTATCTTCCTGTCGCCCTCCGGAAGTATCTCATAGAAATGATAGTTGGTATTGTTTATCACAAGGGAAGGAGTTCCCGCAAAATATGCGTGAGCCCATGTATCGGAAAGAACATGCATCGCAAGGCCTGCCGACTGCAATGATCTGCCCTTTGCAAGCCCCACGGTCTCCTTCACCAGCTCCCCGTTAGGGCCGCATATCAGGCGGAATTTGCTTTTGTAATACCTGTTGCAGTGCTTTTTCTCGATATACAGATCATGGGGAAGGAAATGGAAGGATGCCCATATCCTCGTTATATCCTGTAAGCCTAAGATATCCGTCCTTGCATCCGCCAGCTCAAAAGCTGTCTGGGTAGTTGCTGCTGAAAGCGGTGCTTTCAGTTTTTCAAGCAAAGTGCGGGAACAGATATCGGTAAACTGATCGCTGTAGCATATATCAAGGCTCTCCTCATGGGAGTATCCCGCAATTATGGCAGCACAGTATGTGGCATAATAGTGAAAATCCGCATGCATTCAGGCTGCCTCCTGTGTTTTTATCTTGTGCCTGAGGATCTTTACCATAACAGAGGAAAATATCAGCTCACACATGGTCACGACCGTTGTACACTCGATGAACACAGCCACTACTCCATCGGATACAGAGCTGTAGTATTCGTCGAAATCGGATATATTCACCTTAAGGACATAGACGGAAAATGTCACGGAAATAATGGTCAGGACAAGATACAGCCATCCGCTTCTTTTTCCGAAGCCCTCTGCCCTTGCGGAAAAACCGATGTAAAAATATATCCCAAGGATAAAGAATGCCATAATGAAAAATATAGCGAAAAAGATCACCTTGAATAATAACGGCTCACCATAGACCTCGGTGATATCATCCCATAACGACTGCATATACTGCCTGTTTGAGATCATCATGACCAATGCCTTTATGATGTTCCACACACCAAGGGTGGCTATCCCTCCGCCGATAACGATAAGATGGTTTTCATAACGACGCAGTTTTCTTTGCATATACTGACCTCACTGCAGAGAAAGGATATCACGATCTCCGCTGCACTATGGCGGCGGAGATATGGCTCATCGTTTGTCACGGTCGATAAATTCAAGAGATATCACCGACATTATGGCAAATACTATCACGAATGCTATCATCGTAGCCCAGCAGTCCGTAATATTATCAAAAGATGATTCGTACTGGGGTTTCTGATTGTTCTTGCTGCATTCGAGCTCAAAATCCCTGCGATGGTCAATACCGATGTTGTTGCCGTTCTCATCCGTGATGAGATGCCCCTCCATGTCATAGCCCTGCATCTTGTATACAATGGGCCTTATGGGCTTTGCATCATTGGGGATGTTTTCGATAAGAGTCTGCTTTACGTTCTCCGGGATATCATATTCCTCAGATACAGCTTCTATTATCGTATTTTTGGTCTCTTCCGACATCTCATAGTCCTGCATGCTGAAAAGTGCATTCCACAAAGAGACCATAGGCAGCTCATTATAGTTTCCCTGGGCACACAGCGCAGTCAGCCCCCATTTTGATACAGTAAAGTCCGATACTTTCAGCAGCTTCGGGGAGAGGCTGAAAAAGCCGCCCGAAAATATGAGCTGGAATATCAGAAGGAAGGGCATGAGCGTCATGGCTGTGGTGGTGGTCTTCACCACTGAGGATATGAACAGCGCGATAACATCCGCAGAATAGGTTATAAGGAACACCGTGATGAACATATCTGCCATGGATGAGCCGGTAATATAGCTCACAGACGGGAAGCTAACCTTTGCGAAGTGGAGCACCGTAAGAGTTATGATCGACTGGGAGATACACAGAAACGCCTGATAAATGAGATTGGCCGTGACATATGAGGACATATGCAGTCCCGAACGGTGTTCACGCTTCACTATAGGGCGCTCTCTGCATATCACCTGAATGGAATTGAAGCAGCCGTTCCAGATGCAGACGCAGGAAAGGGCAAATGTACCGATAAGAGTACCTTCCATCGTTTTGTATATATTTCTTGCGACCACAAGGGCTACAAGTCCTGCGATGATGGCGCACATAGGCATCACCTTCCAGTCGTTCTGATAAATGAACATCCTGAAAAGCTTGCCCAGATATATACCTACCTGACCTATGCGGCCGCTGTGTTTCAGTTTTTCTTTATTTATCGCACTCATACCGCTGCCCCCACTATTTCATCGACCATAGCAGCATACCTGCTAACATAGTAGTCTGCCTTGCCTTCGCCGCCCTCATCCTTCTGATTTATGGCAAGCAGTATCTGCTCGATCTTCTCTTTTCCGAAATAATCATAGACCTTGCTCACAGGTCCGTAATATGCAAGTCTGCCAGTGCGGTCCGCATCCTTTGCAAGGACTATCACATCGTCGAAAAGATCTATTACCCTGTCGGGAGTATGGGTGATGACTATGACTATCTTGCCCTGATCCGCTATGCCTCTGAGGCTTTCAAAGAGATTCCTCGCCACAACGCCGTCAAGTCCGGAATCCGGTTCGTCAAGTATGAACAGTGTGGGGTCGGAAATGAATTCCATCGCGATGGAAAGGCGCTTTCTCTGACCGCCCGACAGCTTTTCCACAAGGCTGTTCTGTACTGATCTGAGGCCGAACCTTTCGATCACCGCATCAACGCGCTGCTTTCTCTCAGCAGCACTGAGATTTGTGGGAAGGCGCAGATGTGCTGCATCGGCAACTGTCCTGTAAACAGTGTCATTGCCGCGCATAAGATCCTGCTGGGGCACGAAGCCTATGTCATACTTCATGCTCTCATAATCCCTGTACACATTGTCGCTGCCTATCTCGATATCCGCATCGGCCTTTTCGTAGCCGGTGACTGCATTGAGGAACGTGGTCTTGCCTGCACCCGAACCGCCCAGCAGCAGCACCATGTGCCCCTTGGGTATGCTCAGATGTATATCCTTGAGCAAAGTCTTGGTATAGATAAAGTCCTTTGCAGTCCTCGACCTGATATTCACCGAAGGTTATCATCTGTGGAGACAGCATCTATACCGCTCTCTTCTGCTGCCTTCTCCTTTATCTCCTCAATAACACGGGGCTGGAAGTTTTTATTCAGTCCGAATATCATCGCAGCAACTCCGCTCATAAGTACCCACAGGATAGTCCATCTCTTCTTCCTGCCGAATCTTTCGGCAAGTCCGTTGCAGATACGGATCATATATATCATGTTCACGAGATACAATACAAGAGCCATCAGAGACAAAATTCCGACGATAATCGATGTCTCACTAAAAATGTCGGACTGTACGATCATACTTATTACTGTAGCCATGAAATTCGTGACCATGACCACACGGCCGCTGATCTCACGGTCAGCAGCCCTTGACAGCTCATAGTCGTTGAACATGGGTATAAGAGCGTGCCACTTCTTTATACCGCATTTTTTGAAAATGTGCCAGAGACCTATGGTATAGAGTATGATATGTATCACCGGAAAGGTCAGATCCGTATCAAACCCGGCAGCAGCCACCTGTGTGTCTTCAAGAAAATGGACCATTAGTCATTCCCCTTTCAAAAGTGATTATGATCATACCTCACAACATACCGCCCGCTGTTCATTCCTGTGTCCATTTGCGCAGAGCCGCTGTGTTTCTGTCATTATCCGTCGGCGAGATATACTCCCTCATAACGACGTTCATATAGTTGTAAGGTATCTCGATATCATTTGCCCTGAATGCCTCGAATACCCTTGTGTAGATATCATCCTTTATTATCTCCGTGCGAAGGCCTGCCTGACAGTAGACCGTCACAGACATTATCAGCGCACTGTCCTTGATGTCATAGAAATAAACGGGGGCATACACCGCTTCATCTGTTTTGTCCTTCAGTCCCGGCACCGATAAAGGGCTGTTCTTTATAGCTTCTGCTATGACAGTCTTGGTTTTCTTGATATCCGAATCATAGCTCACCGGAAAACTGAATCGGATACCTCTGGGGATATTGTTGTAGCTGTAGTTCAGGACACTTGTATGATTGAGCATACTGTTGGGGATGACTATCTTGAGATTGTCTATCTTGTTGAGCACCACATGACGCATGGTAATGCTCTCCACAACGC
>JAFPYQ010000011.1 GCA_017394475.1 Oscillospiraceae bacterium
CCATGCTGTGCTTGTGATAGGGGCGTATATTATGCTCTGTGAGCACCTCGTTGTAAAATGTATCACTCATCGTAGCCCATTCTCCTTCTAATAGTTTTCAGGCAGTCTATAAAGCGGATGATATCATCCTCGTTATTATAGAATGCTATGCTTGCCCTTGTGGTGGACATGGTCTTAAGGAATTTGTGCAAAGGCTGTGCACAGTGATGACCTGCTCTGACACAAACCTTGTCATTGCTCATGATGGTGGAAACATCGTGGGGATGAACGCCTTCCACCGTAAAGGTGATTATGCCGTGATGCTCATGAGGATCCTCCGAGCCTATCACTCGGATATGCGGGATATCCGCAATGTGCTCCATAGCCAGGGCGCAGAGCTGTTCCTCTCTTTGGGAGATATAATCAAATCCTATCCTGTCGATATAATCTATGGCAGCAGCAAGGCCTACCGCGCCGCCGTCATTGACAGTGCCCGCCTCGAATTTATGGGGAACTTCCGCATAGGTGGCACCCTGCAGAGTGACATATTCTATCATCTCACCGCCGTAGAGGAAGGGGGGCATCTTTTCAAGAAGCTCATGCCTTGCCCACAGAACGCCTATTCCCATAGGGGCGAGCATTTTGTGACCTGAGAATACGAAGAAATCGACTCCTAATTCCTTTACATCCACCTTCATGTGAGGAACGGACTGTGCGCCGTCACACACAAATACAGCGCCGTGGGCGTGGGCTATCTCCGCAAATCTCTTGATATCATTTTCCCGACCTATGACATTTGATACCTGTGCCATGGCAACTATCCTCGTGCGGTCGGTGATGAGGCTTTCGAGCCCCTCTGCAGTGTATCTTCCCTGTTCGTCACATTCGAGATATTTTACCGTGCAACCCTTCTGCTTTGCTGCGAACTGCCAGGGCAGCATATCGCTGTGGTGCTCACTTATGGCAACGATGATCTCATCGCCGCTGTCAAGGAAGTTCAGGGCATAGGAATAAGCAATGAGATTGAGGGATTCAGATGCATTCCTTGTAAAGACTATCTCATCTGCGGCACCGCCGATAAAGCGGGCTGCCTTCTCTCTTGCATTCTCATAAAGCTCTGTTGCGCGCACGCTCAGATCATAGAGCCCCCTCAGCGGGTTTGCGTTGGATGTCCTGTAATAATCCTCCACTGCCTTCATCACCGACTGTGGTTTCTGGGAAGTGGCACTGCTGTCGAGATATACAAAATCTGCATTATATATCAGCGGGAAATCCCTGCGTATCATATCATGATCCATAATATCAACCTTTCTGTCGGTCTTATGCCGATGTGATACGGCTATTCAAATAGACCTCTGATATTATAACATAAAATTTGTAAAAAGTAAAGCATAAACAGCATATATATTCAAAAAATGAACAAACCCGCCCCCATCATCGCAAAAATCTGCTATTTTGTCAATATAAGGCTATATATGGCTGTTTTATTCGGTAATGTTGATGATTGATTTTTCTTACGAAATGTGTTATAATCGACAGGACTGCAGCAGAATGAACTGCAGCCATTCACAGCAGGCGAAGGCTTGCTCATGATCCATACATCCAAGGAGAACAGAAGATGAAAAAACAACTTACTATACTTATGGCAGCAGCGATACTGCTTTGCTCCTGCGGCACTAAGAATACACAGGCTCCTGCGGACACCACCGCACAGACCGATGCAGCAGTCACCGAGGCTGCAGCAGAGGCTACCACAGCTTCGGAAACTCAGACAGAGGCCACCACTACACAATCCGAAACTACCACAGAGGCCACCACCACGACACAGGCCGCTACGGAAGAGACCAAAAAGGAAGAAAAGGCTGAGCCCGACGGAGTCATGCCAGACAGGAACTTCAACCTCATGGACGGCATCACTATGGGCATGACAGCTTCAGAGCTCAAAGAAATACTGGGTGAACCCGACAAGGAAGAGACCTTCGGCGGCTTTGCCACACTTACATACGGTGAGAATTCATTCTCCTTCGGTGATTTCAGTGACTTTTTCGGCGACCTTATGGACAGCTTTTCCGATATAGACATAGATGTGGATGCCGATGACAAGGATGATGACGACAAAGACGACGCTGACGATAAAGACGATACAGATGACAAGTCCGATGATGAAAAGGATGACGATGACAAGGATCCCAAAGACGACAAGGATACCGATGATAAGGATGTAAAGACCGATGACGATGCCGAAACCAAAAGCACGGATGGCACCGAAGAGCAGAAAAAAGAGCCCGGTCTTATGATGATAGCCATCGCCGATGACAAATTCGATGACAGGCTCTTTGGCGGCGTTAAGATAGGCAGCACCGCAGAAGAGGTAAAAAAGGCATATTATGTTGACGAAAATATGGATGTCCCCGAGGATATCCTCAAAGAGGTGGAGGAATCCGAAAATACAGAGGTGCTCTACGGTATCGATGACCTTATAAAATTCGAGAGCTCCGATGAAGAAGTTCTCCCCGTGCTCAAATTCGGCATCGACAGTACCGATGATGACGGCAAACGCATGATATCCTATACCGAATTTGAGATATCGGAGGGTTCTGCCTTTATGTTCATACTGGAATATACCATAGATGACAGCGGAAAGGTAAGCGAGATCGGCTGCATGGTAATGAGCTACTGATATGGACAGATACATATTCTTTTCCGATCTTGACAGAACACTTATCTTTTCCTATAACCGCCTTACCCCCGAGGATGAACGTATATGCGTTGAAAAAAAGGGGGAAAAGGAACTATCCTTCATGACCCCGCAATCTGCGGACACTTTCGCCGAGATAGACAGTCTGTGCAGATTTATCCCTGTTACATCCCGTTCCGAGGAACAGTATAAGCGGATATTCCTGCCCTTCGGCATAAAGCCCCATCTTGCCATAATAGACAATGGGGCAAATCTGCTGAT
Organism: Oscillospiraceae bacterium; assembly: GCA_017394475.1. Classification (GTDB taxonomy): domain Bacteria; phylum Bacillota; class Clostridia; order Oscillospirales; family Ruminococcaceae; genus Huintestinicola. The sequence goes on from JAFPYQ010000011.1 coordinate 2,939, forward strand.
AGACGGGGATCTCGATCCCGGATGGAACCGCACATTCAGCGAAGCCTTTCGCAAAGCTGCCGATGAGATACGGGTATGCAAGGAATATCTGCAAAAATGTGAAAACACATATTTTGAGATACGCATAGTGGATGATTCCTTTCTGTTCACAAAATGCAAGGACAGCGATGCAGTGGCAGAGGATATGAGAAAGACCTTAGGGCTCACAAACAGCGGAGTATTCACCAACGGGGACAAGCTCTACGTTATTCCCGACGGCATCACTAAGGAAGCTGCCCAGAAAGAGCTGCGCAAACGCTTTCCCGATCATATCGTAATAGCTGCAGGGGACAGTCCCTTTGATGAAAATATGCTCCGTGATGCAGATATATCCGTCATAAACAAGGGTGAGCTCACCGGGATGCAGCTTTGCCCGAAACAGCTCACATTCTCCGAAAATGATGATGACACCGTCTTTGTCACCCAAACAGTAAAAAAGATACTCACAGGGGAGATAGATATATGAACATCTGGTTCAATCACTGGTTCAGCACAGCATACACTATAATCGAGCTCATGCGGGAAGGTCATGAGGATGCACATTTTATATGCACCTCAAAGAACCCCGACAGCATACTCCAGAAGGTCTGCGAGGAATTCTACCCCGAGCCTGCGGATATAACCGATGAGGAATATATCGTATTCGCCCTGGATTTCTGTCGTGAGCACAAGGTAGATGTATTCGTCCCCAGGCGTGCTATGGCCATGGTATCGAAGGAAGCAGAGAGATTTAAGGATTTGGGCGTAAAGCTGCTGCTGGATACCGACTATCATATCTTTTCGCTTCTTGCAGACAAGGTTGCTGCCTACAAGTTTTTTGCAGAGTTTGTCCCCGAGGCAGTTCCTGTTCACTACACGGCATATACAAGAGAGGAATTTGTCCGCGCCTATGAGAAGATCACCGCGGATCATGCCCGTGCCTGTGTGAAATTTTCCGCAGATGAAGGCGCTGCCAGCTTTCGCGTAATAGATAATACGGTCAATTCCTTCTACCGCACTCCGGGGCTCAAAGTCCCCTTTGATACTGCCTGTGATATGGTGGATGCCCTTGAAGGAAAGAGGCAGTTCCTTGTGATGCCCTATCTTGAAGGAACGGAGATAAGTGTGGACTGCCTGTCTGCAAAGCCCGAAAGCATCATGATACCCCGCCACAAATCCGGCAGGACCTACACCATAGAATATGATCCCGTGATAATGGAGCTTGCAGGAAAGATACTGGACAGAACAGGGCTTTCCATGCCCTGCAACATACAGTTCAAATGCCACGACAACAAGCCCTATATCCTTGAGATAAACACAAGGATGTCCGGCGGAACGGGATATTCCTGTGCAGGTGCAGGGGTGAACATCCCTTCATTGGCACTTGACAAGGTCCTTGGTAAAGAGATACATCCCATACTGAATTTTGATAAGCACAGAGTCAGCTATATTGAAACGCCGCTCATACTGAGCTGAGTTTATGCCATAGTATTTCCGATATACAGTCGGGAGTACTATGGCGTTTTTTTGACAGGACTTCATAAATGCCGCTTATTCGGTGGATGTAATGCTTTTTAAGTTAAATGTATATAGTGATAGTTCAGAATTTTTTCATAAACACTTGAAAAATTTGAAAATATGGTGTATAATAATTAAGAATGGGTAATTATTACTACTTAGAATGAATGATAGGTAAGGAAAAAGATAATGGCAGAGATATATGATCCCGTACCCGTGAAGGTAAAGGGCTTTGAATTTGAAGAGAGAATACTGAAAGCCGCTGCAAAGGCTGAGGAGGCAGCACTCCCGAAATTTGCAGAGATAGACCGTGTTGCCCGTGCAAACGGTGAAAGAGTGCTGCGCGCATTCATAAACAACAAGGTCTCCGCAGCCTGTCTTACAGGCACAACGGGCTATGGCTACGGTGATGTGGGCAGAGATACCCTTGATGCGGTATTTGCAGAGATATTCGGTGCAAAGGATGCTCTTGTGCGTGCTTCCATCGCTTCCGGCACAGCGGCGCTCACCACAGCGCTTTTCGGTGTGCTGCGCACAGGGGATAAGATAGTTACCCTCACAGGCAGGCCCTATGACACTCTTGAAGAGGTAATAGGTCTCAGGGACAGCGACGGTTCACTGGCAGATTTTGGCATAAGCTATGACCAGGTGGAGCTCACGTCACAGGGAAAGCCCAATGTTGCGGAGATATTCCAAAAGGTAAAGGGCGCCAAGGTTGCGTATATACAGCGCTCGAGAGGATATTCCCTCCGCCCGTCACTTTCGGTGGATACTCTGGCTGAGATAATAAAAGCAGCAAAGGGCGCACAGCCCGATGTGATAGTAATGGTAGACAACTGCTACGGAGAGTTTGTCGAAAAGCTGGAACCCACTCATGTGGGAGCGGATCTTGCTGTAGGCTCGCTGATAAAGAACGCAGGCGGTGGCATCGCTCATTCCGGCGGATATATCGTTGGCAGGGAAGACCTGGTGGAAAAGTGCTCTCACAGGCTCACAGCACCGGGTGTCGGCCGTGAGGCGGGCGCCACTATGGATGAGAACAGGGCGCTGTATCAGGGTCTGTTCTTTGCTCCCGAGGTCACTGCGAATGCCATGAAGACAGCAGTCTTCACCACCGAACTTTTCAACATCCTGGGCTATGAGGTATATCCTTCGCCCGATGATGTAAGAGGGGATATCATAACCTCCATCGTGCTGGGTTCCCCCGGAGCACTCACTGCATTCTGCCGCGGCATACAGAAGGGCTCGCCCATAGACAGTTTTGTATCTCCCGAACCATGGGATATGCCGGGTTACGACGATCAGGTCATCATGGCAGCGGGCACCTTCAACAACGGTGCATCCATTGAGCTTTCTGCAGATGGTCCTCTGCGTGAGCCCTATGCAGCGTATGTGCAGGGCGGCCTCACCTATACCACAGGTAAACTGGGTATTCTCTGCGGACTGCAGGAGATGTTTGAAAAGGGAGAACTTAAACTGTTCTTCTGATGCGGATGGTCACCATCGCACAATGAAAACGAAAAGGGCTGGTACAAATGAACAGGATGAAGATCAGTGCGTCAATACTCAGTGCAGATCTTTGCGCTCTGGGTGCGGAGATGAAAAGGGCTGAAAAGGCGGGCTGTGACCATATACATTTTGATGTGATGGATGGCGTATTCGTGCCGAATATAAGCTACGGCATACCCGTGCTCGAATCGGTGCGCAAGTCTACGGATATGTTCGTGGATGCCCATCTGATGATAACAGACCCCGTACGCCTTGTGGAAAACTTTGCAAAGGCAGGGGCTGACAATATCACATTCCACGCTGAAGCTGCCGCTGACCCGAAAGCGGTCATAGAAAAGATCAAGGGCTGCGGCAAGAAATGCGGTATATCCATAAAGCCGGGAACACCTGTTTCTGCCATAAAGGAGTACATACCTATGGTGGATATGGTGCTCGTTATGACGGTAGAGCCTGGTTTCGGCGGTCAGGGCTTCATATATGAGACCCTTGACAAGATAAAGGAAGTACGCACCATCGCCGATGAACTGGGACTTGACACCGATATCCAGGTGGACGGCGGCATAAACGACAAGACCGTAAAGCTCGTGTATGAGGCAGGGGCTAATGTCATGGTAGCGGGTTCATACCTTTTCCATTCTGCTGATATGGCGGCAGATGTGCTCAAAATGCGGGAATGTGAGAAGTAAGCGCCCGATCGGATACTGATCATGCTGATATTTTTTGAAAAACTCTTCATTAGCCTGTTCACCACTACGGACGTATTTATTCTGCTGTGGGCGGGTGCAACGGGATTTATGTACTACAAGACTCTCATTTCACTTAAAAAGATCAGTGATGAGTTGTATATACCTGCTCTGCGCCGCGCTAACAGAAGAAAGGTGCGGCAGTATACCGAGAACAAAGCGGATACAAAGGAGCAGGAAGACCGCATCCATACGCAGATCGGCAAACTAAACGAATGGTATTCCCTTTTTTCGACATTCGTTTCCGTTTTCCCGCTGCTGGGGATGCTGGGTACTGTAAAATCCCTCATTGAAGTGGCAGGGAAGATATCTTCTGAAACTCCCGTCATGGATGAGTTCTTCGGTGCTCTTACCTCTACCGCGTGGGGCATAATCTTCGCTATGATATTCAAGGCGGGCTTTGATTCCCGTGTTTCTCCGAAAGTTGCCGCTGCAAACAAGGAGTATGATCTCCTTATTGAGCGCAACAGTCTTGAAAAGCTATGAACAAACCACAGGAGATAATTCTTGATTTTACATCACTGCTCGATGTGATCATGATAATCCTTTTCTGGTTCATCATTAATTATCGTGCAGAATCCATAAAGATCAGGGATGAGGCAAATCAACAGCTTGAACAGGCTCAGAGCATATCCGCACAGGCAGAAGAGGATATGGCAGGATTAGAGCGCGACCGTGCAGCCTTTGAGGAAGAAAAGCAGCGCTGGACGGAGGAAGCTCAGCTTGAAGTCAAGCGCATCTCTGCCACTTCCGAACGCGCTGCAAAAAGCCTTGAAGCAATGCTTGAATTTTCCATGAGCAGGAATATAAAAATATACCTTATCACCGGCAGCGATACATGGTTTATTGATATATATTCCGACAACAAGCTGATAGGCACCGTCAGAAAGGGTGCTGAGATACGGGCAGGACTGGCGCAGGCTCTGGAAAATGCAGGGTATTCCACCGAGGATACTATACTCTGCGAATTTGTCTTTGATAGTCATGCCGCAGGTTCATACAGTGCCAACACCGATGTTACCGAGGCTCTTGATCTTATAAGCCGCGAATATCCTTTTTTATACTATTCAAGGACAGATGTATATCTTATAAATAACTGACAAAACTGATATACAGGGAAAGGGGAATTAATATGCCAAATGACAGAGATGACCGCCGAAGCTCATCCGAAAGGGATGAGAGAAGAAGACCAGCACCGCCTCCGCCCCCTCCACCTCCACCGAAAAAGAAGAAAAAAAGCGGAGGACTTGCAGCAATTATAATAATTCTGCTGCTCATCATCATAATATTGCTGCTGTTCATGCATTTCGGCGGATCTGGCCTGCTGCCGGGCATCGGTAATGGGACAGGGACTGATACAGGCAGCAACAATACTGCTCAGACAGGTACAGCCGAAACTACTGCACCTACTGAGGTCTCTGAAACAACTGCTGTTGAGGTAAAGGTCACAGCTGTTGAGGTGACGGTCAAGGAAAATTCCTATGTTCTGAACGGTAATACCATGGAGCTTGATGCACTTATTGCAGAACTTGAAAAGAACGAAAACGGCGTGAATGTGACTATCATTGACGATAACGCTTCACTTGATGCATATAACAATCTCACAGCTGCACTTGATGAAAAGAACATACCGTACAGCAAGCAGTGATAAGACCCCTGACGGAGGTAAGAAATGATCTATACATTGACAATCAATCCCGCTATCGACTACCACATGGCGCTCATTGAACTCACAAGAGGGACTGTGAACCGTTCCGCAGCAGAGGAGATATATCTGGGCGGAAAGGGCATAAATGTTTCCACCGTGCTCTCAACTCTGGGAACGGAAAATGTGGCTATGGGCTTTGTTGCAGGATTCACAGGTGAGGAGCTTGAGAACGGGCTCAAAGCAAAGGGCATAAAGACCGATTTTGTCCGCCTTGACAAGGGCATGACAAGGATATGTGTCAAGCTCACCGATGAGGATGGGACAGAGACCGAGCTCAATGCTGCAGGTCCCGAGATCTCAGACAGCGATATAGTTTCACTTTTTGACAAGCTGGACAAGCTCACAGAAAACGATACCCTTGTTCTTGCAGGAAGTGTTCCCAAGTCCGTGGACAGCGATATCTATGAAAAGATATGCTCCAGACTATTTGAGAAAGTAAAGATAGCCGTTGACGCTTCCGGAGAGCTCCTTACAAAGGTGCTTCACTTCCACCCGTGGCTGGTAAAGCCCAATAACTATGAGGCCGAGGAGATATGCGGCAAAAAGATAGATTCCCACAAGTCCGCAGAAGACTGCGCAGTTCAGCTTCGTGCCATGGGCGCTATGAACGTTATCATCTCTATGGGTGAAAAGGGCGCTGTACTTGCAGCACAGGACGGCAATGTATACCGTATAACCGCACCGAGATTAAAGGTGGTAAACAGCGTTGGTTCCGGAGATTCTCTCCTTGCAGGGTTCCTTTCCGGCTATGAGCTCACCTCGGACTACAGAGAGGCACTTCGCTACGGCATCGCAGCAGGCAGCGCAACAGCATTCTCCAAGGGACTGTGCAACAGGGGACTTTTTGAAGATCTGCTTTCTATGGTGCAGTATGGCTGATAAACTGAGAAATTCCGCCGGTATGACATTAACTATCCTTATCGGCACATTTTTCCTGCTGTCCTTACTTGTATTCGTTGCGGCTGCTGTCACAACGAAGGTAAATCTCGGCAATGTGACAGGCGGTGTTATCAGCCTTATACTTCTGCTGTGTACCATGTTCCATAAGCCTGTGGGTGAGTTCATAAAAAACGGACTTGCAGATCACGAAAGGAAAAAGCTGGTTATCATCCCGTTTATAGTGATATGTATCGCAGTTATAACAGCTGCAGCCATATCGGTAATGATGATCGCGCAGGCATCAAAGGCACCGCAGGAAAGCATGACAGTGATAATACTGGGATGTCGTGTAAAGCCCGAAGGGCCGTCTCAGATGCTTAGAACGCGGACCCTTGCTGCAGCAAGATTTATGGAACAGCACCCCGACTGCGTATGTATCGCATCGGGAGGGCGTGGCGGCGATGAGCCCATGTCCGAAAGCGAGGCGATAAGAGATATACTTATTGAATATGGTATATCACCCGATCGTATAATAATGGAAGACAAGTCCACCAGCACCAGAGAGAATTTTTCATTCTCAAAGGAACTCATAAAGGAGCGGGGCTTACCCGAAAAGATAGCCATTGCAACAAGTGAGTATCATCAGCTCCGTGCTTCCATGATAGCCGCCGATAACGGATTCGGGGAATGTTATTCCCTTCCTTCGGCGCATACACAGCTGTTTTTGCTCCCATCCTACTGGATAAGAGAATGGTACGGGGTAATCTACGAAGTTGTGTTCTGACGATGATTGTGCAATATGTACAAATATATCATGTTCCTACCGTATATTTTTACAATATAATTAAGCAACGAAACACTATGGTTTCCTGTTTATATATATGAAAGCACAAAACATAAACCTTTAAGGAGGAATCAAAATGACAACGTCAAGCAAAAGATTTAAAGCAGCGGCGGCAGTCTTCATGTCGCTCATACTGACGGCCGTATTTATCATCCTTCCATGCGGTGCAGAAGTATCCGCTCTGGGGATAAGCAATTCCAGCATCACACTTATGATAGGTCAGACTAAGCAGCTCTCTGTTTCGGGAGCATCTACCTCGATAAAGTGGTCAAGCTCAAATTCGTATGTTGCATCGGTTTCCAAGTATGGTAAAGTTACCGCCAAAAATCCGGGTAGTGCCTATGTCTATGCAAGAGTGGGCAAAAAGCAGGTCAAATGCAGAGTAAAAGTAGTTGAAGGCTCTATACACGCATCTTTCAGCAGCGTTTCACTCAAAAAGGGTCAGAAGACAACTGTAACCATCACAGCAAGAGGCTCACATGCGGTAAAAGTTACAAGTTCCAATCCCAGTGTGGCATCTGCAGGATGGGTAAGCTCCTCATTCGTAAACGATCAGAATCAGCTGAGGATCACAGGCCGGAAAGCAGGTTCAGCTACAATCAAGGTGTATATGACCAAGCACAGCCACGTCTACACCACTATCTATGTAACAGTATCAGGCTCATCAAGCAGCTCAAGCAGCACTCCTTCTATCAGCACTAATGTATCTTCACTTGATGTAAACGTAGGCAGTTCCAACTCTTTCGTAGTTTCAAGCTCTCAGGGCAACAACATCAAGGTGACTAACTCCAATGGCAAGGTAGCAAGAGTTTCTGTGGGCAGCTGGTATAACAACCGTGCAACTGTAACAGTAACAGGCCTTAAGAGAGGTACTACTACTATCACCTTCAAATCCAGGACCAATTCAAAGGTATTAAAGAAGGTTACCGTATATGTAAACGGCGGTTCTTCCAGCCATACTACAACTCTTTCAGCATCTCCCACATCAGTTTCACTTACTCCCAACAGTCAGAGAAGTGTTACTATCACATCTTCCAATCCCTACAATCTTACATATTCACTTTCAAATTCCAACATTGCTTCCTATTCAGTAAGCAATTCCAACAACAAGGCTTATGTTACGATCACAGGACGTCAGGCCGGAACAACTTACCTCACAGTAAACGATTATGCAAACAACAAGAGCGTAAGGATCACTATCAGCGTTTCGGGCTCCACTCTCTCTGTTTCACCTACAAGCCTTAGTCTCCAGATGGGCGGCAGCAGCTCAATTTCCGTTAATACATCCAACGGCTATGGTGTAACTGTATCAGGCTATTCTTCCAGCGTTATCAATGCCTATGTAAGCAACCAGAGCTCCAACAGAGCAACTGTATATGTTACAGCAGTAGGTTCGGGCAGCACCAACCTTACTATCTCGGATGGCACAGGTGCTTCCAGAACTGTATCTGTAAGAGTAAACGGCTCAAGTCTCTCTGTTTCTCCCACAAGCCTCAGCATGAATGTAAATGACAGCCGGAGCATCACAGTCACCACATCCAACGGCTACAATGTTTACACTTCCGGTTATTCGTCTTCAGTAGTAAGCTGCCAGGTATCGAGCCAGAGTTCCAACAGAGCTATAGTATATTTATACGCACAGGGCGCAGGTTCTACCAACATCACTATCAGCGATGGATACGGCAACACCAGGACAGTTCCCGTAACTGTAAGAGGCGGCAATATCACTGTATCTCCTTCCAGCTTTACTATGAACAGCAATGATTCCAGAACAGTGACAGTTTCAGGCGCTTCCGGATACCTCTATGCTTCAAGCTCCAACCCCAGCGTAGCGACAGCATATTCTTCCGGCAGCAACTCGGTAACAGTATACGCATCTTCTTCAGGCAGCGCTACTATCACAGTTACCGATTCCAGCTCAAGCAAGTCTGCATACATTTATGTAACCGTAAAGAGCAGTGCAACTCCAATAAGAGTATCACCTTCTACTGTTTACATGGATCCCGCTGATGTGGAGTATGTAGATGTTACAGCATCTGATTACTCAAGAATAACCGTTTCTTCCTCTAATTCAAATGTTGCAATAGCTTCATTCTCCGGTGGTGCTCTCTATATCACAAGCGGCGAGGCCGGAAACTGCACCATTACACTTTACGACAGTGCATCAGGA
>JAFPYQ010000100.1 GCA_017394475.1 Oscillospiraceae bacterium
CCTAAGAGCAGTCCCACAAAGAAGGTATTGAATAACTGTGCGAAATTGCCGTGCATGAGTGAGAACAGTGCCGCAGATACTATCACAGCGAACTTTTTGTCCACAGGCGAAAGTGCATTGAGTATAAATCCCCTGAACATGAGCTCTTCGAGCACCGGTCCTAAGATGACCACATAAAGAAGCATCATAGCATCGCGGAAAATATCATTGGAAAATGAGAGGGTATTCTGCGCGGATTCGGGCATACCGGTCTTTCCGGTGATCATGGTCATGAGCGTTATAACAAAAATAGAAACGCCCTGTATGCCGACTATGGAAATTATGCCAAGCGGCAGCATCTCCACGTTGCGCCATTTTTTAAGGCTGTCGGTGATCTTGAATGTCCTCAGGGACAGATAGGAAAATATCAGCGCCGCAATACCTGCAACGGTGCCGCCGATATAGACTACCATGGAAAGATCGAGCTCTGATGCCCTGCTCTGGATCTGTTCTCTCAGCGTGTTAGGGTCGATATTGGAATTTTCTGCCATGATCTGTGCGGTAAGCTTTGCTGATGCTGCAGTAGTTCCTATAAAGGTGACGATCAGCAGCACCACCATGTGTATCACCATGAGCATGGTAGCAGACCCGTATGATCTTTTCAGGCGCTGCTTGTACAGTACGGGTGAGACCTCCTGTTCTGTCTGTTCTTCCGGCTCATAGTTATATGAGGGCGGTGAAGCCTGCTCTTTTTCAAACATGTTGTTATCCATTCCTTTTATCCTCCGTCATAGGTCCTCATTCCCGAGAACTCTTTCACAATATTATCATAAATCGCAAAAATAGTCAACTGTAAAAGCATTAGAATTAGATTAAAATTGACCCGATCTTTGCGTACATGTGATGAACGTCATCCGTTCTATGCAGTTCATTCCCGCATAAGACAGACTTATATTCATTGCCATTTCTTGCGAAATGACTTTTTTGTCCTGTCAAGATATCCCGCTGTCATGCATGAACCGAACAGCAGGCACCCGAGAGAGATGCCCAGCAGCACACCCTCTATAAGGTCGCATACGCCCGTATCGAGCTGCAATATGCCATCATAACGCACCATCATGATATGTATCACATAGGTTATGGCTGCTGTGCTGAAAACAAAGTGATATTTTCTCTTGCACTGCTCCTGTTTTTCATTTGCAAGATCCGCTGCTATCATAAGGTTTTCCTTGGTTTTCCTGTCCATAAGCCCCTTCCTTTCCGTGTCGTGTTTTACTATCGGCGTTTATCTCCGCCGCTGTTTACATCATACACCGTGAGCACATAAAACGCAAGGACATAAACGGCGCAAACCTGCATAAATACAGAATGTGACACCGATGTCCCATACCGGACAACGGTATCACACAGAGAATTTTTTATCAGCGCTTTACAAAATACTCCTCATACCACACAAGGAAGGTATAGACAGTCCACACCTTGCGCCACAGGTCGGAATTGCCGCCTGTGTATTCGCGGTAGATAGCATCAAGCTGGTCTTTGTCAAAGAACTTCCCTGCTATATCCGAAGAAAACAGCCTGCGGACATCGGCGTTGTAGTTCTCATCAGCCAGCCATATCCTTACGGGGACGATAAATCCCAGCTTTTTGCGGAAGGCTATCTCCTCGGGGAGCACCTTTGCGGCTGCTGTGCGGAATGCGACCTTGTTCTGCTCCTCATTCACCTTGAACCTTGAAGGCATACGGGATGCGATATCGAAAATGCGGCGGTCGGTAAGGGGCATCCTTATCTCCAGTCCTGCTGCGGTGCTCATCTTGTCCACATTGAGGTAGATATCCCCTTCGAGCCATATCTGTATATCCACGTCGGACATTTTGGTCAGCGGGTCAAGGCCCTCTGTTTCGTCATAGATGTACTTCACAAGGTCTATGGGCAGGACAGAAGGGTCATAATGCAGCAGCAGCTTCTTCTTCTCGTCCTCTTTCATGATGTTGGTATTGCCCACATAGAAGTTTTTCAGTTCATCCCCGTATCTCTCGGCATTACGGTACATATTGTACCCGCCGAAGAACTCATCCGCTCCCTCGCCCGAATAGCATAGCTTCGTGTGTTCTGCGGTAGCATTGCAGCCGATGGTGAATACTATGGCGGAGGCATCCCCCAGCGGCTGTTCCATATTGAACATCACATAGGGAACTATGTCAAAGAACTGCTTCGGGGTCACCTTTGCAACGCTGTGCTCGATATTCAGCAGCTCTGCTGTTTTTGCGGCGATGCGGGATTCATCGAATCTCTCCTCATCATAGCCGCAGGAATCCGCACGCTTTGCATCGGACACGGCCAGCACATAGGACGAGTCCACACCGCCCGAAAGGAAGGATTCAGCGGTCTCGTCGTGAGTCTTGACCTCCTTCATTATATCCAGCAGCGTCGTGTGTATCTCATCTGCCCACTGTTCAAGTGTACGCTCATCATCGGGATGGAACTCGGGGCGCCAGTAACGGGTGATGGAGATCTTACCCTTCTCAAATTCCAGTATGCATCCGGGCATCAGCTTTTTCACACCCGTAAAGAAGGTCTCCTCCCCCGCCACATAGGTGAGGGAGAGGTATATCTGCAGCATTTTTTCGTTGAGCTGCTTCACAAAACCGTCCTGTGACATGATGTCCCTTATCATCGTGCCGTACAGGAGCCTTCCGTCATCTGTGAGATAGTAATAGAAGGGCTTCGTGCCGAAATGGTCACGCACGCATACAGTCTTGTCACCGTCCTGTATTGCAAAGGCGAACATCCCGTAGAGATGATCGGGCAAGGATGTGCCCCATTTTTCATAGCCCCTGCAAAGGATCGCCTTCTCGCGCTCCTCACGGGACAGGGATGTATCTATCCCCAGTTCCCTGCACAGCTTCTCCCAGTTGCGGATATGCCCGCGGTAGGTCTTCAGTTCCATATTATCCTCTTTTCAATGTCATCACACATACAGTGTCCTGTTATTGGTGAATATCACCATCCCGGGACGCGCCCCTGCGGGCTTTTTCACAAATCTCGCCTGCACATAATCCACGGGCACCTGTGAGGATGCCTTTGCGCTGCTGTGCTCTGCTGCAAGCTTCGCTGCATAGCGTATGGTCTTTTCTGGTACCTCGGCACCATCTGCCAGTATTATAACATGAGCCCCGGTAAAGTCCTTGACATGCAGCCATATATCTGTCTTTTTGGCTATCTTGTGAGTAAGCTCGTCATTCTGCTTGTTGTTGCGCCCCACCAATATCCTGAACCCATCGGGAGATGTGTATTCAAGAGGCTTCAAAGGCTTCGGGCGCTCCTTTCTGCCCTGTGTGCGGATATATCCCTGTTCGGCCAGCTCAGCTCTCAGAGCCTCTATCTCCGCCTCGGTCTGTATCCTTTCCGCTATGTCCCTCACGCTCTCAAGGTACAGCTTTTCGGTCTCATCGCTCTTTATCAGCTCTTCAAGCCTGTTTGCGGCGATATCCGCCTTTCTGTACTCCTTGTACATCCTCTGCATGTTCTGGGAAGGGGTAAGGCGTTCATCGAGCTTTATCTTCACCTGCGGCAGGGCCTCATCGTAGATATTCTCGCAGACAAGCTCTTTGTCGCCCTTCTGCATCTTATAGAGATTAGCGGAGATAAGATCGCCGTACAGCCTGTAAAGCTCCTTTTTTTCCGTCCCTGCAAGCTCTGTCCTGCGGTTGTCGAGCCTTCTCAGCACCTTGTCATACAGGCTGCCTGTGAGCCTGTATATCTCCTGATAGCGCTGTTTGAGGCGTGTGACACGGTCGCGTTCGGAATAGAAGCTGTCAAGAAGGGCTCCTGCGCTCTCAAAGTATTCCTTTTCATATATCCCGTCATACTGGGTGATATCATCAAAGCACAGATCCTTGTTCACGCCGTTTTCCCGCAGTATGCAGTATTTCCTGTCCCCTGCAAAGAATCGGTTCCTTGTCCCCACTATCTCATACACCAGCTTATCCCTGATGCCCTCTGTCAGCTCCTCACAGGGGATGTCATTGGTACCTGCGGCTCTGTATATCCATTCGCGGGCAAGCACGGGAGATATGCCCTCGAATGCTCCGATGAATGCCTTTGCAGCAGATGTGCCTTTGAGGGATGATACGGCCTCATAGAGATCATCCTCGAGAGTGGTGAGGAAATTGAGCCTTTTCCTGCGTTCGGGGGGAGCGTAGGTTACACCGGGGAGTATCAGCCTTTCGGCGGTGATATCGTCAAGGCGGCGCAGGGCATCTATTATCTTCCCGTCAGGGGCAGTGAGGATAAGGTTGGAGTATTTCCCCATTATCTCCACGATCAAAGTGAGCATTTCCCTGTCGCCCAGCTCATTGGTGGTATCTATATCGAGATATAGTATCCTTTCAAGCCCCTCCTGCCGCACTGCTGCCAGTCTTCCGCCTGTAAGCTTTTTCCTCAGCAGCATGCAGAACATGGGCGGGACTGCGGGGTTTTCTATCTTCTCATTGGTGATATGTATCCGCCCCGAGGTGCCCGATGAGCTGATGAGCACCTTTTTACCGCCGTTTTTCGTGCGGAATGAGATGACCGCCTCATCCCTGGAGGGCTGATGTATCTTATCTATCCTGCCGTCAACGAGCTCCTCGAGCTCCTGTTTGACCGCAAGCAAAAATGTACCGTCAAGCATAAGAATATCCTGCGATCCCCCGTCATAGACGGGGGAGATCGATCTTACTTAATAAATACGAACTCGATGAGTTCAAACAGCGACCTGTCCTTGAAATAGTCGGCAGTCCAGCCGTGATAGTCGGTGGTTACTTTGAAATATACAGCATGTCTGCCGGTGACATTCTTTACTATGGCATTCACAAGGCCGCTGTCATGGCCGATGATGCAGTCGCCTATCTCCTCGTCATCTGCGTAGATGTGCAGGTGGCAGTCGCATCCCAGGCCGTTTATCCTTGCGGTAAAGCCCATAGTCTTTGAGGAATAGTCCTCGCCGAAATCAAAATACTTGTAGCCTATCTCATCACCTGCATGGATATTGGTGATCATTCTCTCCATTATGTTCTTTTCGGTGATGAATGCCTTTCCTTTCAGGACACAGGCGATATCCGCGGGAGTGATCTCATAGGGGTTGAGGCTCTCCTCAAAGCCCAGGGAGGTCATCTCAACGGTGGGGATAGTGCCGTCGGGAAGTATCTCGATCTTTTCCACACATCCCCTGCGGGACATGATAGTACCGTTTGTCATTCGGTGATAGAACGCATACCACTGACCGTTTATGCACATGATGGAGCCGTGGTCGTTGCCGCCGGGATAGTCCTTGCCCGCATCTATGATATATCCCCTGTAGGTGTAGGGACCTGTGGGAGAATCGGATGTGGCATAGGCAAGGCGGGGGCAGGCCTTCGGGGAGTAGATCATGTAATAGGTGCCGTTTACCTTCCTGGGGGAGCAAGCCTCGAAGAACAGTGACTCATCCTCGGTAAAGCCGCCCTTTTCCGTGGGCTCGCAGGGGATGAAATGCTCAATGCAGCTGCCGTCGATGACCTCATACATATTGTCGCTGTTGATCTCGGCAAGGAAGGATTTGAGATATCCGCAGTAGATATATGTCCTGCCGTCATCATCCACAAGGACGCCGGGATCTATGAACCAGCCGTTGCAGGTGATCTCATCGGGAATGTTCGACTTATACTGTGATACCAGCTTGAAAGGGCCTTCGGGCTTGTCGCTGACTGCAACGCAGCCCCTGCCGTTGACGATATATGCGTACAGATAATACTTTCCGTCCTTGCCCTGCACCACATCGGGGGCAAAAAGCCTTGTTTCATCGGTGTTCCAGTCGATGTCGCTCTTGTGGTCACGGTCATCGCGGGTATGGAAGATATCGCCGTGACAGACCCACTTGGTGAGATCGTTCACGGGGGCGCTC
This sequence comes from Oscillospiraceae bacterium, assembly GCA_017394475.1. Classification (GTDB taxonomy): domain Bacteria; phylum Bacillota; class Clostridia; order Oscillospirales; family Ruminococcaceae; genus Huintestinicola. Next base: position 5,907 of record JAFPYQ010000100.1, read on the forward strand.
CAGCATTTGAGCTTGTAATCACAGAATTCATCGGATCCTGCCTGGTCGTGTGAACCGTATATATATACTCTGTCTCCGAACACTCTCGGCTCTCCGTCGGGGATATATTCCCAGTTTGGAAGATATGGATTCATAAGTGGCTCCTTTCGGTATGTGTATGATCATCGGATATGTCCTGTCTTAAATAAAGCATCGTCTTCCGGCGGTTTATCGCCTGCGGGTGTCATTTCACCCACAGTCTTTTATATTATACACTAAAGTCGGTTTAAAATCAAGCATTTTTTGCCATGTAATGTCCGTTTCAAAATATGTACAAAGAATAAAATTTTATATCCCCCTTGAAAACATCTCACAAAAATGATAAAATTAATATATTGCTTATGTAAATATTAACCAAGCTTATCACAGCCGCAGGAGAGCCTTCAACGGATTTTCTGCCCTGTCGGTCATAAGGAGGCATATACATAATGAATTACGAACATTTTGATCTGAAAAACAAGGAGTATGTCATAACAAGACCCGATACTCCCGCACCCTGGGCGAACTATCTCGGCGATCCCGAATACGGCGCTATCATTTCCAACAACGCAGGCGGATACAGCTTCGTTAAATCAGGTGCCAACGGCAGACTCATACGCTATCGTTTCAACTCCAACATCGGCCTTCCCGGAAGATATATCTATATCAGGGACAATGAGGATGCCGATTACTGGTCTGCATCATGGCAGCCCGTGGGCAAGCCCCTTGACAAGTACAAGAGCGAATGCCGCCACGGTACTGCCTATACCGTCATCTCCGCCGAGTATTCGGAAATAAAATCCGAGGTCACCTATTACGTTCCCCTGGGCAAGACCTATGAGGTATGGAACGCAAAGGTCACCAACGCTTCCTCCAAGCCCAGAAAGCTCTCTGTATTCGGTTTCTGTGAATTCACATCCGAAAACAACTATGAGCAGGACCAGGTCAATCTCCAGTACACTCAGTTCATCACTCAGACCTCCTTTGAGGGCAACAAGATACTCCAGCACATCAATATAAACAGCGGCAAGGATGCCACAGGTTCCAACCACCGCGAGCGCTTCCTGGGCCTTGCAGGTGCTAAGGTAACAGGCTACAACGGTTTCCTTGACAGCTTCATCGGCTCTTACAGGACCTATTCCAACCCCATCGCAGTCGAAAGCGGCAAGTGCGGCGATACCCTCAACTACAACGGCAATGCCTGCGGCGCCCTGCAGACAGATATAGAGCTTGCTCCCGGCGAAACAAAGGTGCTCACCTTTATCCTCGGTCAGAAGGACAATGCCGCTGCCAACGAGATAATCGCACGCTATGAGGACAGCACCACTGCCGATAAGGAAATAGCCGAGCTCATAGGCCACTGGCATGAGATACTCGACCGTTTCTCCGTAAATACTCCTTCGGATACCTTCAACAACATGGTAAACGTATGGAACGCATACCAGTGCTTTATCACATTCATCTGGTCAAGAGCCGCATCCTTCATTTACTGCGGCCTCAGAAACGGCTACGGCTACCGTGACACAGTTCAGGATATCCAGGGCATCATCCACCTTGATCCCGAGAGAGCAGCAGAAAAGATCCGCTTCATGCTCTCTGCACAGGTGGACAACGGCGCAGGCCTTCCCCTTGTAAAGTTCGACCACAAGGCAGGACAGGAGCCCTGTCCCGACGAGAACGACGAGAACTCCCTCTATGCAAAGCAGACAGGCCATCCCTCATACCGTGCGGATGATGCTCTGTGGCTGTTCCCCACTATCGTCAAGTACATCGGCGAGAGCGGCAACAAGGCATTCCTTGATGAGGTGATACTCTACTCCAACGGCGGCGAAGGCACTGTATACGATCATCTCAAGCGCGCAATAGACTTCTCCATGACCCACCTTGGCAACAATCACATGCCCGCAGGTCTCCATGCGGACTGGAACGACTGCCTGAGAATGGGCAAGAAGGGCGAGAGCACATTCGTTGCATTCC
>JAFPYQ010000101.1 GCA_017394475.1 Oscillospiraceae bacterium
AATATGTTCCCAACGGCGGCATGAAAGGCGAAGACCTTTACGGCGATGTCCTTGCAAAGTACAAGACTGCACTCACCGAGCACTGGGATTCCACAAAGCTTGAAAGTGAGGACATGAGCTCTGTTTACTATCAGATGTACTCTATGGACAATGATGGCATGCTCGACAGGGTAGGCTTTGCATACCGTGACATCAACGGCGACGGCATAGAAGAGCTCCTCATCGGCGAGGTAACAGATGGCGAGCCCGAGGTGATATTCGATATCTACACTATGGTAGACCGCAAGCCCGCACATGTTGTAAGCGGATGGTACAGGAACAGATACTATCTCCTTGAGAACACCCTGGGCAACGAGTATTCCGACAGTGCATCTGTAAGCGGGTTCAAAGCCCTTGATCTCATGCACAATGACACGGAGTTCTCATCCATCATTGATTTCAGATTTGATTTTGAAAAGGACCCCGACCAGCCTTACTTCATCTCATACAGCGGCGATGAGAAGGATCTTGAACAGTTCAGCGAAGAAGACTTCAACCTGCGGAAAGACAACTTCGGCAAACCCATCCGTATCGGCTATACTCCTTTTTCAAAGTTAAAGTAACATAATTTTGATACTACCCCTTTTCCATTCGGAAAGGGGGTAGTTTTTTTCTGCATTAATGACATACTCGGGTGCAATAATGACCTGAATTCTTTAAATATTAAAAATAGTTGACAACTATGTAATAATATGGTATATTTGTATATGAACACGGTTGTTCAGGGCTTGTGTTTGTGTAATTTCTATAGGTTTTATTTCCGCTGTAAGGAGATAAAAAGATGAATGTTAAAAAGCGGTTACTGTCATCATTATTATCGGTAGTTCTTTTTATGAGCATGCTGTGCCTGCTTCTGCCCTGTGTTGACGCATATGCGGAGGGCGTGAAAAGAAGGGATCTGCTGGGGGAGAACACCGTTTATACTGCGATACTCTACGATTCCATGAACGGACTGCCGACCTCAGAGGCAAATGCCATTGCCCAGAACGGTGATGGTTTTATATGGATAGGCGGATACAGCGGCCTTACAAGATATGACGGCACGGAATTCTATCATTTTGATCCCAACTGGGGCGTATCCAGCGTGTTCAGTCTGTATGTGGACTCAAAGGACAGGCTGTGGATAGGCACCAATGAGAATGGTGTTTCCTGCTTTGAAAAGGGAGAATTCACCCATTTCGGCAGAGCAGAGGGGCTTCGCTCCTATTCGATCCGCGATATTACCGAGGATGTCAACGGAAATATCATCATCGCCACCACACAGGGACTTGCCTATGTGGGCGGGGATATGCAGATACGTGCCATAGAGAGCCCGCAGATAAATGCGGAATACATCACATCCCTTGTGAAGGACAAAGGCGGCAGGATATACGGTCTCACACTTGACGGTGCTTTCTTTGAACTGGATGATCTGAAAGTAACAGCATTCTATCAGCGCGAGAATTTCGGCACGGTGCAGACCATAAATGCCATATATCCCGACCCCGAAAGGGACAATATCTTCTACATGGGCACCACGGGCTCACAGATACTGACCGTTGCCCTTGACGGGAATATAAATATAATCAGGCGACAGTCCACAGGTGAGCTTCAAAATATAAAATCCATGCTCAAAAACAACGGCATACTGTGGGTCACCGCCACCAACGGTCTGGGATATATCGACGAAAGATCGGCTTTCCACACTATAGATGACATACCTATGGATAATTCCATCGGTCACATCATGCGTGATCATGAGGGCAACCTGTGGTTCACTTCATCGAGACAGGGAGTTCTGAAGCTGGTGCCCGATCGCTTCACGGATATAAGCAAGTTTGCAGGACTTGAACCACAGGTAATAAACTCTACCTGCATAAACGGCGATGATCTGTATCTGGGCACGGATGAAGGCCTCATCATACTCAACAAGGATACCCTGAAAAGAGTGGAGAACGAGCTTTCGGAGAAAATGCAGGATGTGCGTATCCGATGCATAAAGAACGATTCCGACGGCAATCTGTGGCTGTGTACCCACGGCGATATGGGGCTTGTGAAATATGTTCCGGATACCGGCAGCATCATCTGCTGCAACGAGCAGAGGGGACTTGATGCCACTAAGGTGAGAACGGTGCTCGAACTTTCCGACGGGAGAATGGCTGCTGCCACGGGAAACGGTCTCTACATCCTGAAGGACTGCAGGATCACAGAGCACTACGGTCATGAGAACGGTATCAGCACCACCGAGATACTCTGTGTGGCAGAGGATAAGAAAAAGGGCTGTCTGTACCTTGGCAGCGATGGTGCAGGCATCTATGTGACAGAGGGCAGCAGAGTCCGCAGCATCGGCTTTGATGATGGCCTTACCAGCGGAGTTATCCTGCAGATAAAGTATGATGAACGCAGGGATATTTTCTGGATCCTCACCTCAAATTCCATCGAATACATGAAGGACGGTGTCATAACTCCCGTCACGAATTTCCCTTATTCAAACAACCTCGATATCCACTTTGACAACAACGGGGATGCGTGGGTGCTGTCCTCCAACGGTATCTACATCACCGATGCTGATGATATGATGACGGATAAGGAGCTCGACTATAATTTCTACAACACCAAGAGCGGCCTGCCCTATATCACCACCAGCAATTCAAGGA
>JAFPYQ010000102.1 GCA_017394475.1 Oscillospiraceae bacterium
CATCACCATAAACGGAAAAACTATAAACACCTCCGAAAATGTCACTATCCTTGATGTTGCCAAGGCAAACGGGATAAACATCCCCAGGCTCTGCTATATGGAGGGCGTGTCCGATCTCGGTATGTGCCGCATCCGCGTGGTCGAGGTGGAGGGCTACAAGAATTTTCTCCCTGCCTGCCGCACAAAGGCTCTCGACGGCATGGTCATCACCACGGAAAGCGAGACACTGGATGCATACCGCAGGGAAATGTTGGAGCTCATCCTTTCCAACCACCATCTTGACTGCATGAGCTGCCCTGCCAACGGCACCTGCGAGCTTCAGAACCTGTGCAACCGCTACGGAGTTAAAAACACAGCCTATACAGGCTCCCGCAAGGAGATCGAAAAGGAGATACCCGTTGCAGCGGATAATCCATTCATCACCTACGATCCCGGCAAGTGCATACACTGTCAAAGATGTATAAATGTCTGTCATACCATCGCCTGCAACGGCACACTCAGAGTAGGCCGCAGAGGCACCTTCCACATGGTGGATGCTCCCTTCGGCAAGGGCTATAAGGTCAGCGGCTGTGAGAGCTGCGGCAACTGTGCAAGTGTCTGTCCCACAGGTGCTCTCACCCTCAAAAAAGAGGAGAGCTACCGCAACTGGGAGGTCACCAAGACACTCACCACATGCCCGCACTGTGCAACAGGCTGCCAGTTCTATCTGGTGGTAAAAGACAACAAGATAGTCAATGTAGAGCCTGCAAACGGGCCTTCCAACCATCACAGACTGTGCGTAAAGGGACGTTCGGGCAGCTTTGATTTCGTACACTCCCCCGACAGGCTGAAAACTCCCCTCATAAAGGATCGTTCCACAGGTGAGTTCAGGGAGGCAAGCTGGGAGGAGGCTATCTCCTACACCGCAAAGCGCCTTATGGAGATAAAGGAAAAATACGGCCCGGACAGCCTTGCGGGATTTGCCTGCTCACGCTCTGCAAATGAAGATATATACATGGTACAGAAGATGGTGCGCACCTGCTTCGGCAACAACAATACCGACAACTGCGCCCGCGTGTGCCATTCCGCCACGGTGGCAGGCCTTGCAAAAACTCTGGGCTCAGGCGCTATGACAAACCCCATACACGATATCACCCATGATGTGGACTGCATCATGCTTATAGGCTCAAATCCCGAGGAAGCTCACCCTGTGGTGGGCATGCAGATAAGGAAGGCAGTTCAGAACGGCACAAGACTCATCGTAGTTGACCCCAGAGAGATAGGCCTTACAAAATATGCGGATATCCATCTGAAGATCCGTCCCGGCACCAACGTTGCCTTTGCAAACGGCATGATGCATGTGATGATAAGTGAGGATCTTATCGACCACGATTATATAGAGAATTTCTCCGAAGGCTTCGATGAGCTTAAAAAGACTGTCGAAAAATACACTCCCGAATATGTGGGGGAAATATGCCATATCGACCCGAAAAAGCTGGTAGAAGCTGCAAGGATGTATGCCACTGCAAAGAAAGCTCCCATAATCTACTGCCTGGGCGTTACCGAACATTCCACCGGAACAGAAGGCGTTATGTGCATGTCGGACATGGCGGTGCTCTGCGGCAAGATAGGCAGGAGCGGCTGCGGCGTCAACCCCCTGAGAGGGCAGAACAACGTCCAGGGTGCCTGTGATATGGGTGCTCAGCCCACGGATTATCCCGGCTATCAGAAGGTGGATAATGACGAAGTAAGGGCAAAATTTGAAAAGAAGTGGGGAGTTCCCCTGAGCCCCGTTCCCGGTCTTAAAGCCACAGAAGTATTCCCTGCTGCCCTAGATGGCAGAATAAAGGGGCTGTACATCTTCGGAGAAGATCCTGTTGTCACCGACCCCGATACCCATCATATCATAAAAGCTCTTGAAAGCCTTGATTTCCTTGTGGTGCAGGAGCTGTTCATGACAAAGACCGCACAGTATGCGGATGTAGTCCTGCCGGGCATGAGCTATACCGAGAAGGAAGGCACCTTCACCAATACAGAGCGCCGCGTCCAGCGTATACGCAAGGCAGTCTCCCTTGAAGGAAACATGCGCCTTGATACGGATATAATCATCGATCTTATGAACGCCATGGGCTATCCCCAGGAACATCTCACCGCGGCTCAGATAATGGATGAGATAGCCGAGGTAACACCCAGCTTTGCAGGTATAAGCCACGCAAGGCTCGATGCAGGAGAGACCCTGCAGTGGCCCTGCACGGGAAAGGATCATCCCGGCACACCAATCATGCACGTTGGCAAACCCGCAAGGGGCAGAGCACTGCTCTATGCTGTGGACTACAAGCCCTCACGGGAGCTTCCCGATGAAGAATACCCATATATCCTCACCACAGGCCGCATACTCTATCACTACAATGCAGCGGCTATGACCGCAAGAGTACCGGGGCTCATGGATATCGCAGGCGAAGGCTTTATCGAGGTCAATTACCGCGATGCCGATACTCTTGGCATCAAGAACAACGAGCGCATAAAGGTCATAAGCCGGAGGGGCGAGATAACTGCCACCGCAAGAGTTGGCAGGAAGGTATCCGCAGGCGAGACATGGATGCCATTCCATTTCCCGGATTCACCTGTAAATGTCATCACAAATGCCGCTCTCGATGAATTCGCGCGTATACCCGAATACAAGGTATGTGCGGTACGTCTTGAAAAGATCACCGATGAATGACAAAAAGCTGATGGAGATAGAGAAAGCAAGGGACATACTGCTTTCTCATATCTCCGTATCGAATGAATATGAGTCCATGAGGCCGTCAAGGGCTTATGGACGTATATGTGCCCGGGATGTTTATTCCCCGATAAATGTGCCCTCCTTCCCCCGCTCCGCTATGGACGGCTATGCGGTGAGGGCGGCGGATATCCGTGAATGCCCCGTGACCCTCAATGTGGCGGGAGAGATCCTTGCGGGGGACTGCAAGGATATAGACTTTGCCCCGAACACTGCAGTAAGAGTGATGACAGGGGCTTATATACCCGATGGGTACGACTGCGTTGTAAAGCAGGAGGATACCGACTACGGCGAGAAAACGGTACAGATATATGCCCCTGTGAAGCAGTATATGAATTACTGTCCCGTGGGAGAGGAGTTTTCCGAAGGCGAGCTGCTCATAAAAAAAGGAACCAAGATAGGTCGGATAGAGGAATTCCTGCTGTACAGTGCAGGCATCACCGGGGTAGATGTCATCAGGAGCCCTCTTGTATCGGTCTATTCCACGGGCAGTGAGCTCATACTCCCGGGGAATGAGCTCAGAAAGGGACAGATCTACAACGGCCTCGAAGCACTGCTGTGCTCCTCCGTCAGGGCTGCAGGCCTCGATATCGCCGACTGTGACGACTGCCCCGATGACAAGGAGAGCATTGTGAAAAACATCCGCATCGGGCTCACCTGCTCCGACCTCATCATCACCACAGGCGGTGTTTCGGTGGGAAAGAAGGACCTTCTCCCCGATGTGATGAAAGATATGGGGGC
>JAFPYQ010000103.1 GCA_017394475.1 Oscillospiraceae bacterium
CGAAATCTCACCACTCTGGGCTCAAAGGACGGCAACAATTATCTCCTTGTTACCCTGGGCTCCCCCCAGACCGATGCTGGCGGCAATACGGTCTACGATCACTATGAAGACCACCGCAAGCTCTATGACTGGGCATTTGAAAAGCTCGAATACCGGCAGATAGTGGAAAAGGGGCAGGAAAAAGGCGAGGTACAGGTGCGTTACGGCGAGAATTCCGACTATGTGATCCTCGTCACAGGCGAACCCTACAGCTGTATATGGAACAAGGACATAGACCTTTCCATACTCAAGGGAAAGGCAGAAAAGGACATATCCAAGCTGAATGAGGACGGCACCATAGATGCCCCCGTGAAGAAGGACACCAAGCTCGGTGAATACACCGTGACCATAAACGGAGAGATAATCACCACCATAGACCTTGTGGCACAGCAGGATGTGGATCTTTCCGAGTTCAACCGCACTAAGAGCAAGGCAATGAATTTCTTCGCATCGGGCTGGTTTTTCGCTGCAGCAGCCATATCCGTTGTGCTTATCATAGCGTACATAGTTGTCATGCTCACGCTCGACAGTCGACGAAGGAAAAAGAGGAAGGTCAGGAGAGTGAGGAACAGGCGAGACTTCTGATCCCCCGCCCACCGTCCCCGAATGATGCTGGTACGGTAAGTATTGATTTATATTGTTATTGAAAGCGGATGGTTTTATGTGGCATCCGCTTTTATTTTTTTGGGGGATCGTTTTTCTTTTCCGCTCAGTAACAAAGCAAACGAACCGGAAAAATAAAAAAAGGGACGGCGGGCGGGAAAAAAGGGCTTGACAAACCCCTTATTTTGTGGTATACTGATTTAAATTCTTAGAAAGGAAGTTGTTTATGTCTAACTTTATGATGTACACATACGATACATTCACTCAGACCATGCGAACTACCACCCATGGTCAGATCAGTCGTGCGTGTATGTCGGAAAAGGAATAGGCTTTTTTTATATTGTATGAAACGGCCGTTTGCTTTTCGGGCAGACGGTCGTTTAAGTTTTATATAAAAGGAGTGATATCTATGGATCTGCACGATTACAAGGACGTTGCGGAGAACTATGACCGTTATCTGGAGGTGATGTATGCCACCGAGAACAATTATGACGGGTTCGAGGAGTTCTATGCTGCACTGGCGGAAAAGTACGGCAGCGGCGGCGTGATAGATATCGCCTGTGGAACGGGCGCTGTGGTGCTGAGCCTTGCAGAGAGGGGCATCATAGCGGATGCTTCCGACCTTTCCGAAGAGATGTGTTGTGTAGCCCGCAGGAAGGCTGAGGAAAAGGGCTATAAGCTGAATATCTTTCAGGGAGATATGACGGATTTTGACGCAGGGAGAAAATATTCCCTTGCCATCATCGCCCGCAGCGGTTTCATGCACCTGCCAACACCCGAGATACAGCGGGCAGCGTTGCTCAATATAAGAAATCAGCTCTGCGACGGCGGTATACTTACCCTCAATACCTTTGATCCGCTGCCGCTGTTTCAGGCGAAGCAGATGAAGAACTCCGGTGATGATTATATACGCAGGCTTGAATATATAAATGCCGACGGCAGGAAAGAACGGATATATACTGCAATATCTTACGACCCCGTGAGCCAGATCATGCACGGGAACTGGAAATTTGAAACTCTTGATGAGGATGGCAATGTGGTGTCCGAACGCATAAGGCCGCTCACCATGCGACAGACATACCGGCAGGAGATGAAGTGGCTGACAGAGCTCTGTGGATTTGAACTTGTCGATCTGTATACGGGTTATAAGTTCAGAAAGGCAGATTCCATCACTCCATCCGACCTGGTATGGGTGCTCAGAAAGAAGGATACCTCGATGCGTCAGCCGACCTACGTGGCCAACTGGTGGAGCGCCAACGCCCCGCGCGCTGC
>JAFPYQ010000104.1 GCA_017394475.1 Oscillospiraceae bacterium
CTCTCAGTGCATAGATGCAGCAGGTCAGATCAAGAGGTGTATCTGCCAGTTCCTGCCGTTTATCACATCTTCCGCTCATGGCTGTGCCGAAAATGCGCACGATGGCATTGCTCATAAATGATGTGGATGCGTAGGGCCTGTCATTTACATAATCGAACAGCCCGCCTTCGGTGCTGCCCACCTTTCCTCTTGCCAGGTCTATAGGATCGATATCCAGCAGAAGTGCTGCTGTGGTACATTCATCGCTTACCTGCGGATAGAACACATAGGCTTTACCGTAGGAAAGCTCGAACTGTTGTGCCCTTTCGGGATTCTTGTGGAGCAGGAACCCCAGTTCCTGCGTATTATTGCCCTTATAGGTAATAGTTATCAGCAATATCTCCAACTCCTTTCGTTTTTTAACCAGACATTATAGCATATATATATCCGGTTTGTCAAGCATTTTTATCTCAGGATGTTCGAAAATGGTGATTTGCTTTTTTATATAAATCATCCTCAAAAAGTTTGTGCAATGTGCATAATGTTCTTTTGCGAATATATGCTGAAACAGCGCATTTTCCGTCCGTGATCCACATTTACGGAACGACATTTAGCCGTTATACAGCGCATGATCTGAACAGACTTTGTTCAAAATTCACAAAAAACGTTTATTTTGTTCAAAACAGCTTGATTTATAAAAGCATTTGTGGTAAAATAAATCATAGTTGTGTATTGTGGGGGATAATGCGTAATGATAAGAAGTATGACAGGTTTCGGCAGAGCCGAAGAGGTTATAAACGGTCGTGATATCACCGTCGAACTGCGTTCGGTAAATCACAGGTTCTTCGAGTTTTCGAGCCGTATACCCCGTGCCTATGGTTTCCTTGAAGAAAAACTGAAAAGTTATATATCTTCCGCTGTATCCCGCGGCAAGATAGATGTAAGCATAACTATCATCTCGGTAGAGAGCAAGGATACTCAGATAGAGGCGAATATAGACATTGCTCAGGGCTATGTGGATGCGCTCCGCAAAGCAAATTCCGTGCTCCGCCTTGAGGATGATCTTACACTTTCCCAGCTCCTCCGCCTGCCCGATCTTTTCACAGTGCGCAAGGCTCCGGATGATGAAGAACAGATCTGGGACGATGTCAAGACTGTTACGGAAAAGGCTGTGGCCAAGTTTGTGGAGATGCGCGAGCGTGAGGGTGAAAAGCTCCGTGAGGATGTGCTCGAAAGGCTCGATACCATCGAAAGGCTGGTTACACAGATAGAGTTGGTATCCCCGCAGACTGTGGAGGATTACCGCAACAGGCTCTATTCAAGGCTCTGCGAAGTCCTTTCCCAGAACGATATCGATGAACAGCGCATAGTCACAGAGGCTGCCATATTTGCTGACAAGGTGGCCACTGCCGAAGAAACAGTGCGCCTCAGGAGCCATATCAAGCAGCTCACAGATATGCTCGAAAGCTCCGATCCCATAGGCAGAAAGACTGATTTCCTTATCCAGGAATTCAACCGTGAAGCCAACACCATCGGCTCAAAGGCTCAGGATGTTTCGATAACAAAGCTGGTTGTGGATCTCAAGAGCGAGATAGAGAAGATAAGAGAACAGATACAGAACATCGAATAAAGATATGGATGTTTTACATATAGGTCACGGCAATGTAGTCAACTCCGCCAGGATCATAGCGATAGTATCACCGGATTCTGCTCCCGTGAAGCGTACCGTAAAGGATGCAAGGGACAGAGGGATGCTAATAGATGCAAGCTGCGGCAGGCCCACAAGGTCTGTTATAATAATGGACAGCGATCATGTGGTGCTCTCTTCCGATGAGCCCCGGGCGATGCTTGATAATGCAGGTGACAAAGGAGATACTGATAATGGGTAAAAGAGGCCTCCTTATTGTTGTTTCCGCTCCTTCCGGATGCGGTAAGGGAACTATCCTTGAACAGGTGATGAAGAAACAGGAATTCTATTACTCCATCTCCGCCACCACAAGGAAGCCCCGTCCGGGTGAAAAGGACAAGGTGAATTATTTCTTCCTTACAAAGGAAAAATTTGAAGAGCTGATAAACTCCGGGCAGATGCTCGAGCATGCGGAATTCGTGGGCAACTATTACGGTACTCCCGCAGCTCCCGTGGAAGAACATCTTGCTGCAGGCACTGATGTGATCCTTGAGATAGAGGTGCAGGGTGCTATGCAGGTGAAGAAGAAATGTCCCGAGGCAGTTCTTGTGTTCATACTCCCCCCTTCCGTGGATACTCTGAGGCACCGCCTCAACAAGCGCAGCACAGAATCCGAAGAAGTCATCGAGGAGCGCATTGCAAAGGCTCATGATGAGATAGCACGGGCTGTTGATTATGACTATGTTATCGTCAACGATGACCTTGATGAAGCTATAAATGATTTTATGACAGTCCTCGCCGCTGAAAAGATGAGCGTTAAGCGCAGCGGCAATGTGATAAACGAAGTATTGGAAAAGTAAACCGCGTAATTTTAAAGGAAGTGCTTAGATATGATGCTCAAACCCTCTATGACAGATCTCGCAACAAGAGGAGAGAGTTATTACGCTGTAGTAGTCGGCATTGCAAAGCGTGCAAGACAGATATCCGACGAACAGCTCGAAAAGAAGAAGGAAG
>JAFPYQ010000105.1 GCA_017394475.1 Oscillospiraceae bacterium
GAAGGATCTTCTTGCCAAGCTTTTCAGCCTTAGCGAGCATTTCCTTGCAGTATTCGAGCTTTTCATCATCAACGAGGGAAGTACCAACGGAACCGCCCTGAGCCTTGATGAAGGTATATGCCATACCGCCGCCGATGATAAGTGTATCGCACTTCTCCAGAAGGTTGGAGATAACGGAGAGCTTGTCAGCCACCTTAGCGCCGCCGAGGATTGCAACGAAGGGACGAACGGGATCCTCAACTGCATTGCCGAGATACTTGATCTCCTTCTGCATGAGGTAACCTACTGCTGTCTCCTTGACAAACTTTGTAACGCCTGCTGTGGATGCGTGTGCACGGTGAGCGGAACCGAAAGCGTCCATTACGAACACCTGTCCGTCAACGAGGTCGGCCAACTCCTTGGAAAGGTTCTCGCCGTTCTTGGTCTCATCATTGCCTCTGAAACGTGTGTTCTCGAGGATAACGATGTCGCCGTCAGCCATAGCGGCAACAGCAGCCTTTGCGTTTACACCTACTACCTCATCATCAGCAGCAAAAGTTACCTTTGTGCCGGGGAGGAGCTCTGCAAGGCGTGCAGCAGCGGGAGCCAGTGAGAACTTAGCCTCGGGACCGTTCTTGGGCTTGCCCAGATGTGAGCAGAGAACGACCTTACCGCCGTCGCCTATGAGCTTCTTGATAGTGGGGAGAGCTGCCTGTATACGGTTGTCGTTGGTTATAACGCCGTCCTTGAGGGGAACGTTGAAGTCTACTCTTACGAGCACCTTCTTGCCCTTTACGTCAATATCATCAACAGATACCTTGTTTAAACCTGCCATTGGTATTACTTCCTTTCATACGTCTATACGGTATTGCGCCGAAAGATCGGCTCTTTATATTTTACACTATTTTGATGGATTTTTCAAGGGGTTTTGCAAATTTATCGCAGTCACGGCCAAAGTTATTTTTTGCCGAACAGCTTGCCGAAAAATCCCTTCTTCTTTTTCTCTGCCACGCGCCTTGCCACTGCATTGAGGTCGGGTATCTGCTGGTCGAACATATAGTTGCCGATCTCATGGTTCACCAGTGCGGCGGGAGAGCAGTATCTTTCCGCTGCCACATAGCCTGTGGGCAGAAACATCAGCACATCATATCCCAGATTGCACATGAGTGCCAGGAATATGCTGTCATCGATGGTCATGGTGTTCTCGGTGGTGTTTATGTATATTATCTTGGGATTGCCCTTGGTGAGATCGAGGGTCTGGAGCCTGCGGAGTATATCGGGGGGCAGCGCCAGCGCAATGGCAGCCGCACGGTAAGCAAGGCCGCCCTCATTGCTGAATATCCCCTTCTGCAGAAGATCGTCAAGGCCGTCCAGAATATAATCCTGTATGCTGTCCTTGAGATAGCCGTACTGATAGAAGCGGCTGCGCTTTACCCTGTCCTTAACGATATGTCCCTTGTTGAAAAACTGGGGCGTATGGTCGGAGGGCGGCGGGTTCGGGATGATATAGCAGTTGCGGAACACAAGGGTATCCACCGTGATAAGGGACGCTATGCTCTCCCAGTACTGCTCCATGTTCCCGTCCTTTACACCGCTTATCTTGGCAAAGAACACGGGCATACATACAGTGTCGCCCTTGACCGAGAAGTTCGGGCGCATTTTGATCTCTTCCTGCCACAGCTGGGCTATCTCCTCATACATTGTACGCAGGACTATGACCTGTGCCTTGCTGAACTGGTGATCCCTGTACATGCCTGTATTGGTGTACATCATACCGTCAAGGTCACGCTCCGCATAGTATGCGGCAGTACCCATCTGCATGCGGCCGTTCTGCTTCGGGAAGGAATCTATCATCACCGAATCGGGGAAATTGCGCTCATAGAGCAGCGGGTCTGCAAGGGTGCAGTTGGTCTCGAGCCGCGGGCGCAGTACCAGCACATCCACAGGTGTCCTGGCAAGGAACTTGGCAAGGAGCGCCTCTCTCTCCGAGGGGCAGCCCCCGAAGAAGATGCACAGAGATACGCTGCCCTCTCTCATGCCCGAATATATCTCGCCCTGGAAATGCTTTACGTAGCAGGCAAGATACACCGCCTGATTCATCACCTTGCGAAGATCGCCGGTGAATTCATACATATCCATCATCACCGCACCGAAGGCACGCTGCATCTTATCCTGAACGTATGCGGATGAATGGACGAAATTGCGGGACATATCATTTATCAGTCCGTAGATATCGCGGTAATTGCCTCTGATTATCTGAGCCGTTTCCTGATTGGAAGGAAGGTCCAGGGGCTTGTCTATTACGCAGACGTTCCTCTTTTCCCTCTCTTTGTTGTAGATATCCGAGAGATCCTGCAGGTATGTGGAGCGCTTTTCAACGCCGTTGACACGCACATAGGCGTTGTATATCACGCCCCGCTCCTGCCCTCTTTCATACACGGGACGGCGGATATCATCGAATATATCACCTGTGAGCCATGCATTGGTGCAGAAATTC
>JAFPYQ010000106.1 GCA_017394475.1 Oscillospiraceae bacterium
AGTCCGGGGACCTGTGTCGCCTGTGTCATCGAGGGCACGCGGCCCATTCTGGCTGAAGTCCAGGCTCTGGCTCAGGCGGCCTTGTGAATGCTCCCAAGGTATGGGGCATCCTTGACGGACTGCGTGAAAAGGGCGCAGCTCTCAATGAGGAGCTCATTGAGGTATACAAAAAATGGGAAGCGGAAAACCCTGTAAAGGCCACCGAAAAGGGCTGGGGCGGCGAACCCTGGTCACAGGCGGAGATGCCCCTTTCCGATGATGTGGCAGCTGCTGCTGCAAAGAAGAGCGATGTGGCACTGTGCATCATCGCTCGCACCGCAGGTGAGGAGCAGGAGAACACCCGCGAACAGGGCTCCTATTTCCTCACAGATGCGGAGGAGGCCATGCTTGCCGCTGTAAGGAAGGCATTTGACAAAATGGTGGTCGTCCTCAATGTGGGCAACCTCATCGACATGGCATTTGTAAGAAAATACTCCCCGGACGGCGTGCTGTATGTATGGCACGGCGGCATGACAGGCGGCCTTGGTACTGCGGATGTGCTCCTGGGCAAGTCTCCCAGCGGCAAAATGCCCGACACCATACCTGTGAGCCTTGACAAAGTCCCCTCCGACAAGAACTTCGGCGACCCCGACAAGGCTTACTACAAGGAAGATATATACATCGGCTACCGCTATTACGAGACCTTCGCAAAGGAGGATGTGCTCTATCCCTTCGGCTATGGCCTTTCCTACACCACATTTGACATAAAGGCGACTGCAAAGCGCACAGAAGGCGGCTTTACAGTACATGCTGATGTGACCAACACAGGTAGCGTGAAGGGCAAGGAAGTCGTTCAGGTGTACATCAAGGCGCCCTCGGGGAAGCTTGGCAAAGCTGCAAGAGTGCTCTGCGGCTTTGAAAAGACAGCGGAGCTCTCCCCTGCCGAAACACAGTCCATAGATATCGCCGTTGATGAATATTCCTTCGCATCCTATGATGACTGCGGGAAGACCGAATATCCCTTCGCATACGTCCTCGAAAGCGGCACCTATGAGATCTATGCGGGCTCGGATGTGCGCAGTGCCGTAAAGTGCGGCTCCTTTGACATAGACAGCACAAAGTGCCTGCAGCAGCTTTCACAGGCTCTTGCACCCTACGAGAGCTTTGACAGGTTCGTCGAAAAGGACGGTAAGATAACCTATGAGCAGGTGAATACCCAGAAGGTGAGCGAGGAAGTACGCCGCGCAGCCGATCTCCCCGCTGATATCCCCTATTCCGGCGACAAGGGCTACAAATTCGCTGACATCGGCAAAAAGTGTGATATGAACGAATTCATAGCACAGCTCACCGACAAAGACCTCTGCATGGTGGCAAGGGGTGAGGGCATCGGCAGCCCCAAGGTAACACCCGGCACCACTTCCGCATTCGGCGGTATGTCCGAACACCTTAACAAGGATATGGGCGTACCCATAGGCTGCACTGCAGACGGTCCCTCGGGACTGCGCTTCGACTGCGGCACACAGGCATTCTCCCTGCCCATCGGCACACTTATCGCCTCCACCTTCAACAGGGAGCTGGCAACAGAGCTCTACCGCTATACAGGGCTTGAACTCATCTACAACAAGGTCGAGTGCATCTTAGGCCCCGGCATGAACACACACAGGCACCCCTTAGGCGGGCGCAACTTCGAGTATTTCTCAGAAGATCCCTTCCTTTCGGGCAATATGGCATCAGCCGAGCTTGACGGTCTCCACAGCAGAGGCGTGACGGGCACTATCAAGCACTTCACCGCCAACGATCAGGAAACGGGCAGACACACTGTGGACAGCGTTGTTTCCGAAAGAGCTCTGCGTGAGATATACCTCAAGGGCTTTGAGATAGCCATCAAAAAGGGTAAGGCAAAGACCGTCATGACCACCTACGGCAAGGTAAACGGGCTCTACACCGCAGGCAACTATGATCTGTGCACTACGATACTGCGCAAGGAATGGGGCTTTGACGGCTTCGTGATGACCGACTGGTGGTCAAAGATCAACCGCAGGGGCGAAGAGCACAGGTACGGCTACGATCTTGCACAGATGTGCCGCGCTCAGAATGACATCTATATGTGTGTGGGCAATGCCGAGACAAACGAAGACAGCCTCCCCGAGTCCCTGGCAGACGGCTACATCACCAGAGCCGAGCTTGTACGCAATGCCGAGAATGTGTTCAGATTCCTATATGACAGCAACGCCTTCCGCCGCACCATCGGCACAGCGGAAACTGTGGAGATAACAAACCGAACCGAGACCGATGCACCCACAGCCGAGAACCTCCGCTACTACGACCTTGACGAGGAATGTGAGATAGATGTTACCGACATCTGCTCCGCTGGCAGCACAGCCAATTACTTTGTTCTGAACACCCCAAAGCCTGCAGCATATGAGATGGTAATGGAGGCATGTGCCCCTGCCGACGGCAACAGCCTGACACAGTATTCCGCATCCGTATTCAACTTAGGTGCATTCTGCGGGATGTTCACCTACACAGGGGATGACAAGGAAGTGACCGCGCGTTCCTGCAAGCTGTTCTGCTTCTCCCGCTACACCACCATCAAACTTTACTTCTCACTGGGCGGGCTGCAGATCAAGAGGATATACTTCAAAAAGACCGATGGACCTATCTCCTGATCGGATACCTGTGAGCAGTGGGCGGGCACTCCGCTCACTGCATTTTTAGCGGTCGGTCATTTAGTTATCAGTGACTGCTAAAGAGACTACCGTCCACTCCATATAAAGATAAAAAGAATGATATACTACACATCAGACCTGCATTTAGGTCATAAAAACATACTCAGACTGAGTGACCGTCCCTTTGCCGACCTTGATGAGATGCACCAAACGATCATGGATAACTGGAACAGCATAGTCACCGATAAAGACGAGGTTTATATCTTGGGCGATGTAGCTTTCAAATTGAACGAGGAGATAAATTCCCTTATAGCCTCTCTGAAAGGCAGAAAGCACCTTATCATCGGCAATCACGACAAAAAGTTCCTGGGCAAGGAAAAGTTCAGGGCTCATTTTGAAACGATACAGCATTATCTTGAAATAGAAGACAGCGGCAGGACGGTCATCCTTTTCCATTACCCCATAGCCGAATGGGACGGTTTCTATCACGATACATACCACCTCTACGGCCATATCCACAACACCACCGGCAACCTTACCGATGATATCATAACAAAAATAAAGAGCGAAGGGCATAATATGTTCAATGTTGGAGTGGATGTGAATGATTTTGTTCCGGTGACACTGGATGGGCTGTGCAGCAAATAAAAGAATTTAGTTATTCGGTAGCAGCTGTTTTTTCCAATGACAGAATTATGTTTTATCTTGGCAAGTATGAAACAGATTTTTTTGGTGGATAAGTAACACGAAAAATCGGCAGTCAATTAATAAACAACAGTAAGATAAGTTATTTAGAAAGCATTTCTATAGCCTGAAACCAATATTTCCATTATGAACCTGCCCCTTTAATGGGGCATTTTTATCAGAATAAAACCATGTAATGTGATACTTTTGTGAAAATATAATGATTTTTGAAAAACCCCTTGACATCTGGCTAAAAAAGAGTATAATATATTTTAGCACTCAGGGAGTAAGAGTGCTAAAATATCTGAATGACAAGTCGGTAATGACGGGGGGATAGTCATGGTAGGCGACAGAAAGCTGCGTATCCTTGCGGCTGTGGTCGATGAATACATAAGAACGGGCGAACCTGTCAGCTCTAAGGCTATCGCAGGCAGACCGGGAATGAAGGTATCCTCGGCAACTATAAGGAACGATATGGCGGCTCTCGAAGCAGACGGCTATCTCGAACAGCCCCACACATCGGCAGGGCGCATCCCCACTTACGCGGGCTATAAGCTGTATATCGAAAGGCTCATGCCCGAAAGGATGCTCTCTGATGAAGAGATAAAGATGCTCGATGATGCCCTTGATGATTCCAATCCCTCGGAAGATGCCCTGATAGAGAGCGCATCAAAGGCACTTGCAGAGATCACCAACTGTGCGGCGTTCTCAAACATCTCCCCTAAATATTCGGTCATAACCAAAGTGGATGCCATACCCACGGGAAAGCGCATATATGTGCTGCTGATGATAACCTCATCGGGCAATATCCGCAATAAGGTGTGCAGGCTGGAATTTGATCTTTCAAACGAACAGCTGGGCTTCTTCACCGAGTATATGACAAAGCACCTTTCCGGAATATCCGTGGACAGTCTTTCGGACGATATGCTCAAAGAACTGGCCGCGGCAATGGGAGCCTATACTGTGACGCTCTCACCGCTGCTAGGTGCCGTGGGAGAGCTTGCAAAGTCCTTCAACCGCAGCGATGTTAAGATAAGCGGTGAGAAGAACCTCCTCCAGAGAACGGATATAGATGCACAGGAGATCGTCAAGTTCCTCGAACAGAGAAATGAACTGGCACAGCTCCTTGATGACGGTTTTTCGGGACTGCGCGTGCTCTTCGGGTCTGACAGCGTTGTGATCAGCAATTCTTCGCTGCTGGTGGCTCCCATAAAAAAAGGCGAACGCACCGCGGGGACACTTTCCCTGGTAGGCCCGTTAAGGCTCGATTATGCAAAGATAATCCCCTATCTTGAATACCTCACC
>JAFPYQ010000012.1 GCA_017394475.1 Oscillospiraceae bacterium
GGCATAATGGATGATACCGTTACGGTCGTATTCGAGGCTGCCTGCTTCAACGGCGCATCGGTAAGGACCACCGCCAAGAAGCTGGGCATGAGGACTGATGCTTCCTCCCGCTTTGAAAAGGAGCTTGACCCCAGGATGTGCGCTCCCGCCCTCATGCGTGCCTGCGAGCTGGTGGAAAAGCTGGGCTGCGGTGAGGTGGTCAAGGGCATCATAGACTGCTCCAACGGCGTTGACACACAGAAGACCGCTCCCTTTGACCCGGACTGGATAAACAGGTTCTTAGGCACCGAGATCCCCGAGGAAAAGATGCTCCATTATCTCTCTCTCCTTGACATAAAGGTAAAGGACGGCGTGGCTTATGCTCCCGCATACAGAGGGGACATAGAGTACAAGAACGACCTTGCGGAAGAGGTAGCAAGACTTTACGGCTACAACAATATCCCCAAGACCATCATCAGGGGCATCGCAGCAGGCGAGCTCACTCCCGCACAGAAGCTCACAAGGAAGCTGTCCCGCGCGGCTGTTTCCATGGGCGCTTATGAGATATGCACATTCTCCTTCGTTTCACCCAGGCAGTTCGACAGGATAAGGCTCCCCGAGAACAGCCCCCTGCGCAATACGGTCAACATAACGAATCCCTTGGGAGAAGATACCTCCGTTATGCGCACCACTCTGCTCCCCTCCATGTGCGAGGTGCTTGCAAGGAACTACAACAACCGCAATGCATCCGCATTCCTCTATGAGATAGGAAACGAATATATCCCCAACGTCGGAGAGCTCCCCGATGAGCCTGCACGCCTTATCATGGGTGCATACGGCGACAATGCGGATTTCTACTTCATAAAGGGCGCCGCAGAAAAGCTGTTCGATATCATGGGCATAGACGTTGTGGACTATGAGCCCTGCAAGGGAGAGGATGACACTTTCCTTGAAGCTCCCGCATTCCATCCTGGAAGATGTGCAGTTGCCATAAAGGACGGCGTAAAGCTCGCCATACTCGGTGAGCTCCATCCCGAGACCCTTGCGGCTTACGATATAGGCACCAAGGCATACGCTGCAAAGTTCAATATCCCCGAGATACTTGCACAGAGCAGCGAAAGGAAGTACAAGCCCCTGCCCAAATTCCCCGCTACCACCCGTGACCTTGCTGTGGTATGTGATGATGAGATACCCGTTGCTCACCTTGAAAAGGCGATAGCAGAGGGCATAGGCAAGATACTCGAAAATGTGACCCTCTTCGATATCTACAAGGGCTCACAGATAGAAAGCGGCAAGAAGTCCGCAGCATTCAGTATCTCCATGCGCTCCCACGAGGGAACTCTCACCGATGAACAGGCTGATGCAGCAGTAAAGAAAGCACTCAAAAAGCTCGCAGAACTTGGCGCTGTCATCAGGGAATGATATACATACCTTCTGATATGCTGTTTCCCCCGCTTGCAGGGGGGAACAGCTGATATGTATTATGAATAAATTTGTCGATACACTGAGATCTATCATACTTCTGCTGTTCACCGTAGCCGCCTGCTGTGCGGGTGTCATGCGCCTGATGAAGCTGCAGCTGGTACAGGGCGGGGAATATCTGGAAAAATCCCTGAGCACCTCGGAGATAACCCAGGAGATAACCGCTCCCCGCGGGCAGATAGCCGATTATTCAGGCGAGCTGCTGGTCTCCAACAAATCGGGCTACAACATAATAGCGCAGAGCGCCTTTTTCCCCGATAAAGACCCCGTCAGGAACGAAGTGGTGCTCGGTACCGCAAAGATACTCCGTGAGGACGGAGTGGAATATGATGATATACTCCCCATCTCCTTCACGACCCCCTTTGCATTTGAGGAGGACAGGGAGGCGGATATCGAACGGCTGCGGAAGGACATAGGCGTTCAGGTCTATGCCACCGCATACGACTGCATCGTTGCCATGTGCCGCAAATATCAGATATA
The DNA here is from genome assembly GCA_017394475.1 of Oscillospiraceae bacterium. GTDB lineage: Bacteria > Bacillota > Clostridia > Oscillospirales > Ruminococcaceae > Huintestinicola. The sequence continues at coordinate 1,942 of JAFPYQ010000012.1, forward strand.
TTCCAGGTATACCGCCGAGGAAGTGCGCATCATCGCAGGGCTCCGCTATACTATGGACAGGCGGGATTTTTCCGTATCCAACAGGTTCACTTTTTCCGAGGATGTACCTATGGAAACGGTGGTGCGCATAAAGGAAAATGCCGCCGTACTCACAGGCATAGATGTGTCCGAGGAGGCTGTCCGAACGGTGAATATCGGCGACGTGGTGCCTCATATGATAGGCACTGTGGGTGCTATCTCAGCCGAAGAATATGACGAGCTGAGCACTCTGGGCTACAACCTTTCCGACAGTGTGGGCAAGGGCGGTATAGAGTATGCCTGCGAGAACACGCTGCGGGGCGAGAAGGGAGAGCGCACCTTCGTCTTCATAGGCGGACAGGTGGTATCCGATACCGTCACCGCGCAGGCAGTGCCCGGACACAGTCTGAAACTCACGGTAGACAGCGATTTCCAGCGTGAGGTGCAGACCATACTCAAAAACCACATCACATGGCTCAATAATCAGACCTCATCCCAGCGGGCAGGGCAGAATGCGGATGCAGGCACCATAGTTGTGCTCAACGCCAGAACTGGCGCGCTCCTTGCAGCCGCCACACAGCCCACCTACGACCTGCTCGACTATATAGACGACTATAACAAGGTGGCCAACAGGGACAATTCCCCCCTCACCAACCGCGCCACTATGGGCCGCTACCGCCCGGGTTCCACCTTCAAGACAGTCACAGCCACAGCCGCACTCAATGAGGGGATCATATCCCCCAACACCACCGTGGACTGCCAGCACATCTACACCTACTGGGATGACTACAAACCCGAATGTACGGGCTTTCACGGCAGGCTCAACGTGGTGGAGGCCCTGCGGGAATCCTGCAACATATTCTTCTATGATGTGGGACGTATCATGGGTATAGACACCATCACCGAGTATGCCTCTCTCTACGGCCTTGGTGAGGAAATGGGGCTCGAGATAGGCCGCGGCCGCAAGATAGGCTACATAGCCTCCCCGGAGACCTTCAAGGAGCGCGGTCTCGACTGGCAGGCGGGCAACGTTGTCCAGGCTGCCATAGGCCAGTCCGACACCTACGTGACACCCCTGCAGATGGCGGCACAGGCTATGACCATAGCCAACAAGGGCGTGCGCTATAAGACCTTTATGGTGGACAGTGTCTATGACTACAGCTTTGACACTCTCCTCACCAAGACCCGCCCCGAGATAGCCTGCACCATCGAGGACAAGACAGGCTACACCTTCGACTATGTTACCGAGGGTATGAAGGAGGCTGCAAATTTCAGGGAATATGAGGGCTACCCAAAGTGCTTTCAGTACTACACGGGCAACTATCTTCTGAAAGGCCTGCCCTATGCCGCTGCCATAAAGACAGGTACCCCGCAGATGACATCGAAGAATGACACAGGTTCATCCTTCATCGGCTTCTACCCCGCGGATGATCCCGAGATAGCCTTTGCGGGATTTGTAGAGCACGGGGAATACTCCAAGTTCATGATAAGGGACATAATAAAGGCATACTATCAGAGCGATTATCTTCTCCCCGAGCTGCAGGTCATCATCGATGCCCCCGCCGTGCTTTCCGATACACAGTCCGAGCCGTCCTATGAGCCCGATGTAGACAATTACTATGACGATGACGACGAGGAATACTACTACGATGACTACGACGACTATGAGGAAGAATACTACGCACCTGTGGAGATAGAGCCCGACTATGAGGCGATACCCTCCGAGGATACGAAGGGCGGAGACGAAGAGCCTGTTGCGGAGCAGGAAGAATACTACCCGCCCGATGAAGATGACAACTCATCAGACAATGACAGCTCATCATCCGATGAGCCCTACGAAAATGACGATCCCGGCGGGGATACGGACGAATAGGCAAAATATGGCGCATACGATGCAGTTCGTATGCGCCTTTTATCTTATCATTGTCCCGACAGGGGATAATAGTATTCATCCGTGGTACTTGCACAGCGGATGGCTGCCCTTACTATATCTATGATATAGCCGATGCCTCCGAGACCGCCTGTGAACAGATATACAAGTCCCTTTACTATCCTGCCCTCATAGAAGCAGTGGACACCTATCACCCCGAGGCCGATGGTAAGGCCAAGAGTGACCCATTTGTTCCTTGCTCCGGGTCGCCTGCCCGACGGGATATTCGCAAAACCCGCCGCATCCGCCGCTGCTGCCGCATTATTCGTATAGGTCTGTTTCTGATCATACACAGGCCGCGGGTTCAGGGAATCCATGCCGCACACAGGGCAGAAACGTATCTCATCACCCAGCTTTGCGCCGCAGTTCTTGCACAGATTATCGGGGACCACCTTGACATTCGGGAAGGGCTCACGATAGGCAGTCTGCGTTGCAGCACCCCCTGCACCGCTGTTCATGCCCGCATAGGCATAACCCCGCTGCTGTTGTGAGGGGTCAGAGCGTGTAAATCCGCCGCCGAACTGACTGCTGTAGCCATAACCGCCGTCATTTCCGCCGTAGCCTGCATTGAAGCCGCCTCTGCCGGGCTCCTGCTGCTGATAGGCACCGCTGCGGACATTGTGGTAAAAGGCTTCCTCTGTGGCTCCGTTGTTGAAACTGTTCCCATCGGGGATATCAGGCTCATAGACTATCTGTGCATCTATGGGCGTAGCCCCCTGCATGAGTTCTTCCTCAAAGGAGAGTTCTCTTTTCTTTTCAAGGTCTACACCGCCTGTGGGAGCGGATTGATTTCTGTTGGCTCCGGGGCCGTAAAACTCACTCATTTCAATTCTTCTTTCGGATCATCTTTCTGTATGTTTTATGGAAATGCCGATCACAATATATCTTTCAGATCGACCTCGCGTTCTTCTCCTGTGCTGTTGTTTTCTTCGGGATTCTTGAAGGCGCCTTCTTCAACGAGCTTCATATACGCATCCACAACTTTTTCGTTGTAGTAGCTGCCGCGGCATCTGTAGATCTCATCGGCCACAGTAGCAAGCTCCAGCTGTTTGCGGTATACTCTGTTGGAATACATGGCATCAAAGGTATCTGCCACCGCGATTATCTGTGCCACCATAGGTATATCCTCTGCAAGCAGCTTATGAGGATAGCCTGTACCGTTGAGCCTTTCATGGTGGTAACCTGCACCAAGCGCCAGCTCGGGCATTACCTTGATCTCCTTGAGCACTTCATAGCCGTTCCACGCATGGGACTTTATCTTCTCAAACTCCTCGTCGGTGAGCTTACCAGGCTTGTTGAGGATGGCATCGGGGATACTTATCTTGCCGATATCATGGAGAAGGGCTATATTGTAGAAATCCTGCAGCTCATCCTCGGTATAGCCGCCCATTTTTTCGGCTATCATACGGGTATATGCTGCAACTCTGAATGAATGACCCTTTGTATAGTTGTCCTTCATATCTATGCACTTTGCGAATGCTGCGATGGTCTGGTTCACCAGTTCCTTTACCTGTGATTTTTCCTTTTCCAGGGATGATGTCTTTGACTTGAAATAGAACAGGACTATCACGAGCAGAATGAACAGTGCGCACATGAATGCCACGACGCCGAACCAGGTCTGTTCGTATAATGCGGTCTTCTTGACTATGGTGAAGGATATGGTCTGCGTCTTTGCACCGGTGGTGTCATCTATCAGGCTCATAGTGAACAGATACCGCCCGCCGTCAAGATTGGTGTAGCTTATGGGCAGCATATCCGACTTTTTGCAGGTAAATTCCTGTTCATCGAGCCCTAACAGGGAATAGCATACCCTGGGGTCTGTGAGGCCGTAGGTGAGGGGCAGTGCATTTATGGTGATCCTCATGGCATTCTCGGGGATATTTATCCTGCCGCCGGTGGACACGGAGTATTCCTTGCCGTCTACCATCACGGATACCACAGCAAGGCGCACCTTCTTGGCACCGGTGGTGTCCTCATTGATATTCACGCCGATAACACCGTTGGAGCCCGCAATATAGAGAAATCCGTTGTCACTGCAGAAGCTCCTGGAATTTGCCGTTGCATTCACGCGCAGACCCATTTTGGAATCATACAGTGTATAGGGCATATTTCTGGTGTTGGTCAGCATGTCCTGTGCGGATACCACATATATGCCGTTGCTTGCCAGCACCCATATATGTTCCGATCTGTCACAGAACAGGTCGAAGTTGTTGGTGTAGGGGAA
>JAFPYQ010000107.1 GCA_017394475.1 Oscillospiraceae bacterium
GGAATTTCCTGGACAATGACGGCCATCTGTACATATCGGGCACAACGGGCTGCTGTATGGTCAACATAAACTCCGACTATACCAATAATGATACGGTAAAGCTGGTAGTCCCCATGATAGAGATAGATGACACCACTACCGTCATAGATGATGAGGAGAGCATAGTGATCCCCGCGGGCAGCAGGAAGATAACCATAGATATGTTCGCTATAACCTATGCCCTTAACAATCCGCGGATCAACTACTATCTCGAAGGCTTTGACCCTGCTCCCATACACACCACGAAACAGGAGATGCACGCGGTCACATACACTAATCTCGACGGCGGGCACTACACCTTCCACCTCAATGCCATAGATGAGAACACAGGGAAGATCGCCAAGAGCAAGGTCATCCACATAACCAAGGAATCATCCCCCTATGAGAGCCCGCTTTTCTGGACTGCCCTTGCTGCAGCGGTGATACTTCTGACAGTGCTCATAATGTGGAGGATATTCCGCAAGCAGACCGCGGATCTTCTGGCAAAGCAGGAGGAGGACAGGCAGTTCATCACACAGATCATGCACACCTTCGCCAACTGTGTGGATATGAGGGATCAGCAGAATCAGGGACATTCATTCAGAGTGGCATATTACACACGCATGCTTGCCCAGAAACTGGCATGGAAAAGGGGATATACCGAGGATGTGGTACACGAATACTATAATATTGCACTGCTGCATGACATAGGAAAGCTCAGCATCCCAGATGCCATACTCAACAAACCCTCCCGCCTCGATGATGATGAATACATGATAATGCGCTCCCATGCGGCAAAGGGAGAAGAACTGCTGAAAAATGTAACGGTGGTAAAGGATCTTGCGGTAGGCGCAGGGTGCCACCATGAAAGGATCGACGGAAAGGGCTATCCCAGAGGGCTCAAGGGCGATGAGATACCCGATGTGGCAAAGGTCATCGCTGTGGCCGATACCTTTGATGCAATGTATTCCACCAGACCTTACAGAAAGCAGATGCTCCTTTCGGATGTTATCGCCGAACTCAAACGCATATCCGGGCAGCAGCTCGATGAAGAGGTGGTGGCTGCTATGGTAGAGCTCTATGATGAAGGAGAGCTTGACAAGCAGAAGGTGGATGAGGCAGTTCTCAGGGCTAAGTATTCTTCTGCTCAGGAAAGCGATGAGGAGAAAAAGAAGAGATCGGAGAAACTGGCCGAAGACAATAAAAAATTCATGGAAAGCTTAGGTCTCGTTACGGATGATAATGAGGAGCATTGAACATGATAGAAAGATTAAGAAAGAGCATCGGCAGCTATACAAAGGCTATGCACGATGAACACAGATCCCTGAACCCTCTTGCAATACTTGCTGTGGTCATTATGATCTGCACTCTCATGACCTATATAATCCCTGCGGGTCAGTATGACAGATACACAGATGAGGCAACGGGGATAGAGCTCATCGACCCGGATAGCTTCAGATTCATAGAAAGATCCCCTGCATCCCCCCTGAGCATCTTCACATCTTTGACAAGGGGGATGCAGAACAGCGCGGAGACTATATTCTATCTGCTCATAATCGGCGGGATGTTCGGCATAGTCAATGCTACTGCCGCCCTCAATGTGGGGATCGCCAATTTCCTGCGGCTCATCAAGGGGACGGAGCTTATCATCATCCCGCTGCTGATGATAATGTTCGGCTGCGGCTCCGCATTCTGTGCGAATTTTGAGGAATATCTGGTATTCATCCCTATAATACTGGCGTTGTGCATAACATCCGGTTTTGATTCCCTCACCGCCATCGGCATAATATTCATGGCGGCAACAGCGGGTTACGGCGGCGGCATGACCAATGCCTTTACCGTGGGCAGGGCACAGGAGATAGCGGGACTGCCACTTTACTCCGCATTCAGGTTCCGCACGGAGATATTTATCTGCCTGCTGTTAGCCTCCATCATCTATGTGACAGTAAGGGCCAATATCATAAAGAAAACGCCGAAGCTGTCCCTTGTATATGAGAATGACAGGAAGTACAATGCAGACAAGCACCTGAACCTGAATAAGATACCCAAGCTCACAAGGCGGCAGTTCATCACTCTGGCGGTATTTTCCGCAGGAATGATCTACTCTGTGTGCATGGTCATAATAAAGCAGTATTATGTGGACGAGCTGTCGGGCATATTCCTTGCAACGGGGATACTGTGCGGTATCTGCGGCAAGCTGTCGGTGAACAAGATATGCTCATCCTTTGTAAAGGGCTGTTCGGACATGCTGCTGCCCTGCCTTGTCATAGGCTCGGTGAATGCGGCCATAGTGCTGTTCAGCGGTTCTAATGTGCTCGATACCATACTGTATCTGTTTGCCCATATCATCGCGATAGTACCTCAGTCCACAGAGGCTGTGATGATGTTCATCCTTCATGATATATTCAATGTGATAGTACCCTCGGGCTCTGCCCAGGCCACAGTCACTATGCCCCTTATGATACCCCTTGCGGATCAGGCGGGGATAACAAGACAGACTGCCGTTATTGCCTATCAGCTGGGCGATGCCCTGACAAACGTTCTGGCTCCCACAGGAGGAGAGGTACTGGCTGCTGTGGCGATATGCAAGATACCTTACAGCAAATGGGTGCGCTATCTGCTGCCGCTGTTCGGGATATGGTTCGTCATATCGGTCATCTTTGTCACCATCGCCGAACAAATTCATCTGGGGCCTTTTTAGTA
>JAFPYQ010000108.1 GCA_017394475.1 Oscillospiraceae bacterium
AGATGGGTGACACCTACTATTTCTCCTATTCCACAGGCACCACTCACTACATCGTATATGCTACGAGCAAGAGCCCCACAGGCCCCTTCACCTACCGCGGACGCATCCTTGAACCCGTTATCGGCTGGACAACACATCACTCCATCGTGGAGTACAACGGAAAATGGTATCTTTTCTACCATGATTCCGAGCTTTCCGGCGGTGCAAACCACCTCCGCTGCGTGAAGTACACAGAGCTCAGGTTCAATGAAGACGGCACCATCAAGACCATAAAGCCCTACGAGGACTGACAGAAAGAACACCGCCGCAAGTATTAGCTTGCGGCGGTCTTGTTATCTGTTACAGTAATTCTTCGGGAACGTGGCAGAGCTCACAGGCCTCAGGCTCTATCCACAACAGGACTTTGATGATCCTTCTGCCGTTTGCTATGCTGCCGTCCATCTTAATGCAGAAGCCCGATGCAAACAGTTTTGCCCTTTCAAACGCCGCATCATAGCGAACATTGTTGTCAAGCATAGGTATCTCCCTTATTTCAGGTGGTCTATCTTATCGGAGCGGGCGATGATTATATCCTTTTTCCACAGCTCCAGCCTGTCGGTGGGGATGATAGTCATATTGTTCCTTATGACCACATAGACCTCCATGCTGTACTTGGTCTTCACCTGTGCGATGGTCTGACCCATAAGGCCGTTTTCGGCGGTGACCAGTATCTCCCCTATGGAGCTCAGATCATCAAAGCGTATGTCGGAATTCTCGCGGCGGGTATACTGCTCCACAAAGCCCGCGCTGATTATACCTGTGGGGATAGCCACCACGCCCACACCCAGGAACGATATGATTATCGCCATGATGCGCCCGATGACGGTGACGGGATAGATATCCCCGTAGCCCACTGTGAGCAGTGTGGCAACGCTCCACCATATCCCCGAAAAGGCGTTTTTGTACACCTCGGGCTGCGCCTCATGCTCTGCGCTGTACATCCCCAGGGATGATGCCAGCATCAGCACGCAGACGATGAACACGGAGGATATTATCTGATTGCGCTTTTCGTAGAGTACCCCCGTGATGACCGAGAAGGAATCGTCATTCTGATTTATACGGAACAGGTGGAATATCCTCACCACCCTGAGCATACGGAAGGCGATGAATCCCGAAAGGTAGAAAAACGGCAGTATAGTCAGCAGATCCACTATGCCGTCAAAGGACAGCAAAAACCGCAGACGGGCTTTCAACGGCGAGCTTTCCGGATAGAGAAGGTCGGCAGTCCATATCCGCAGGATATATTCAAGGCAGAACACAAGGATGGTGATATCCTCAATGGCTCTGAAAACAGGGAACAGCGCTGCAAGCTCCTCGAAGGTCTCAAGGAACATAGCCGTTATGTTCAGTATTATCGTTGCGGAGATGAACACATCGAACCCGCGGCTGACGATATCGGTATCCTCACCGATCTGGATTATCCTGAAAAGCCGTTTTTTGTTCATACGAATGCCCCGATACTTGTATCCCCCGCGTAGTGCGGGGGAAATGCTCATGTATTCAACAGATGGAAGCCCGCTTTTACGAGAGCTGCCCTGATCTCGGTGATATGCTGATGGTTCCTTGTTTCAAGGATTATGCGCAGATAGCAGCCGTTGATGTCCGAGCCCTCGTTGGCGCGCTCGTGATGGATGGAGATGACGTTCGCACCGAGACCTGCGATGATATCCGAAACGCCTTTGAGCTGACCCGGCTTGTCGATGAGCTCGATATTGAGCAGGCAGGTGCGCCCGGATGTGAGCAGACCTCTCTCGATAACGCGGTTGAGGATGGTAACGTCGATATTGCCGCCTGAGACCAGACAGCAGACCTTCTTGCCCGCAATGTCGGGTATCTTCCCGAACATGACCGCTGCCACGGGAACAGCGCCCGCCCCCTCGGATATGAGCTTCTGCTGCTCCATCATAGTGAGTATTGCAGAGGATATCTCATCATCGTTGACGGTGACTATCTCATCCACATACTTGCGGCACAGCTCGAAGGTATGACTGCCGGGCTCCATCACCTTGATGCCGTCGGCTATGGTGGAAACCGATTTCAGGCGCTCTATCTTGTTGTGTGCCAGGGATGTGACCATAGAAGGCGCACCCTCAGCCTGAACGCCGTAGATCTTTATTTCTGGCTTTAACTTCTTCATGGTGAACGCCACACCCGAAATAAGTCCACCGCCGCCTACGGGAACTACCACTGCATCCACATCGGGCAGATCATTGAGTATCTCAAGGCCGATGGTGCCCTGACCCGCGATGACATATTCGTCATCAAAGGGGTGGATGAAGGTATAGCCCTTTTCATCGCGAAGCTGCAGCGCCTTGGCATAGGCATCGTCATACACGCCGTCAACAAGGCATATATCGGCACCGAACGCCTTGGTGGCCTCTATCTTGGAGATAGGTGCGGCATCGGGCAGGCAGATGAGGGACTTTATGCCGTTCTTTGCAGCTGCAAGAGCCACACCCTGGGCATGGTTTCCTGCGGAACAGGCTATGACTCCCTTTGCCTTTTCCTCATCGGAGAGCTGGGATATCTTATAATATGCGCCTCTTACCTTGAATGAACCGGTTATCTGGAGGTTTTCGGGCTTCAGATATACCTGTGCAGTATCGGAAAGCTTTGGAGCATAGATCATATCCGTGCTCCTTATTACCTCCTTGAGCTTATAGGAGGCGCTGTATACCATATCTAATGTGAGCATAGTTTTCGTCCTTATCTTATAATGTTGCGTGGGAGCAAAAATCCAGCATCTGCTGTACGGCTCCGAACAGAAACTATTATATCACAAATATTTTTGATTTTCAATAGTGAATTACTATTTCACGATCAGGAAAAAACGCTACGCAAAAAATTACGATTTGGTTACAATACCTCGCTAATATTTAAAAAACGTTTAAATCTTGAATACACAGCATTTACAGTTTGAGCTCTCCCCTTGACAAATGATGTCTGTTGAGTTATGATTTAGTATGTATATTTATGCAAATATATACATCTATTTGCAACGGAGTGTGGATATGTCTGAAATTCTGGAAGAGCCCATCGATCTCTGCTATAACTGCATGAGAGAGATCCCCGAAAACGTGCGGGAATGTCCCTTCTGCGGCGGTGATACGGGATATGAGAATACAGAGCAGTATCTGCCGACAGGTACGGTTCTTTCCGAAAGGTACATCGTCGGGAAAATGCTGAGGTTCAACGGGGAAAGTGCCGAATATATCGGTTTTGACCGCAAGACCTCCTCACGCGTGACCATACGCGAATATATGCCGGACACCCTGTGTTCGAGAAAGCCCGACCGCATCTTCATGCATGTTGAGCATGAGAGAGTAGCTCCGTACAAGACATTCATGTCGGAATTCGTGGAACTCAACAAGTCCCTCGCGAAAATGCGCACATTGGGGCATATAAGCCCGCCCATAGACATGTTCGGCGAGAACAACACGGGATATGTGATATTCCGCTATGTGGAGGGCACAAGCCTCACAAGAACGTTCAAGGCGCAGAAAGAGCCTGTTTCATGGGAAAAGGCAAAGGAGCTCTTCGCCCCGCTTTTCACCACCCTTTCACTGATACACAACGCAGGGATAGTCCACAGGGGCATATCCCCGGATAATCTGATAATAGACACCGGCGGCGAGCTGTGCCTGATAGGCTTCTGCATCGCGGATGCAAGGACAGCGGGAACAAGGCTCTTTGCAGAGCTCTACCCCGGATATACCGCTCCCGAGCAGTACAAGCAGAACGCATCCCAGGGCAGCGAGACCGATGTATACGGTATATGCGCCCTTCTGTACAGGATGCTCACAGGGGTAGTCCCCCCATCTGCACCCGAACGCGTGGCCGATCATAAGCTGAAGCCCCCTCACACCATCGTGAGCAGCATCCCGAAAAGGGTATCTGCAGCACTGATGCACGGCATGGAGATGGATCAGTCAAGGCGCACCCGCACCATCACCGATCTTGTCACCGAGCTCTTTGAGGAGGAAACGGCGCCGAGCCCTGTAAATGTCCGTCCGAACACTCACAGGTCATCCCCGGAGCACCACAGCGGTGATAAAAAGCCTGTAGACAAGTCAAAGCTCATCATAGGGATATGCCTGGGGATAGCGGCAGTGGGCTTTACCGTGCTCATCGGCTTCTTCATGATGATACTTGACAACAACAGCGCCACTCAGGTATCCCTTGCACAGACCACCACACGGAGCACAGAGGACACATCCGCTGCGGACACCG
>JAFPYQ010000109.1 GCA_017394475.1 Oscillospiraceae bacterium
CAGTTCGCGAAAAATCTGTACTACAATGCAGTATCCGTCATCAACAGGGTATATGGCTCTATCACCCATATCTCCGATGATTACGGGAAGATGGGCTTTTCGGAGAACACCCGTTTTCTTTCGGGGCTGAGCAGTAATGATGATGCAGTGCTGAACATCGAGGCGGACAGGGCTAATCTTAAGGATCTCAGACTCACAGGCTGCATGAGCAATGAATTCATAGGTCGTGAATGGGTATTCGATCCCTCGGGCAATGATTTTTCAAGGATGATGGACACCATGGAAACATCCGCTGCAGTCAGCAAATACACATCCTCCTACCGCTCGGACTATCTCCAGACGGTGAATCTGCGGTTCGAGAACCTGTATTACAACACACAGTATATCTTTTCCCCCGCTAAGATAAGATTTGAGACCACAAAGCGCAAGAACCGCGATATATACGACCGCAACGGCACCATACTATCGGACAGGAAGCTGTATTTTCAGGATGATTACACTGTCACCTGCTATCTGCTGAATTATGGGAATCCACATCTGGAGGAATTTCTGTCAAGTGCCGCCCCCCTTGATGAAGAGGACTGGAAGGACGCAGTATCCGGTGAGGGTGCAGTGGGCAAAGCGGGATATTCCTATGAAGATTATCTGAGATACCGTAACAGCATCCGCAGCAAGAGCTATGGCGTGTCAAAAGAGGTCAGGAGCATACTTGACAGGATAGGCAGCGGCTCTTCCGACAGATATGAGACCGCAAAACGGCTGGAAGCATATCTTCGCAGCATGGAATACTCCACAGACTGCGGCCCTCTCCCCGATGATATATCGGACGGCGGGGACTTCCTTGATTATTTCCTGCTCACTTCAAGAAAGGGCTATTGTATGCACTATGCCACCGCATTTGTGCTGATGGCCAATGAGATGGGGCTGCCCTGCCGCTATGTACAGGGCTACAATGTGACCAAGGATGCAGACGGCCGCTTTATCGCAAGGCAAAGCGGGGCACACGCATGGCCGGAGGTGTATTTTGACAATGTGGGCTGGGTGGCATTTGAACCCACCCCGGGATTTTCCGTCTCCGCAGGATGGATGATAAAAGAGGACTATGAGATACAGACGGATGAGGATAAATACACCGATTATTATGAGATGTACAAAAAGGAGAACGAAGTACTGCCAGAGCCCGAGCTCCCGGAGGAAGAGCCCGAAAGGATAGACCCTCTCATATTCATCATACCCACTGCTGCGGTATTGACCTTCCTGCTGCTGTTCTATATTCTTAGCCATTCGCTTTCCGCAGGAAGATACAAGCGAATGAGCCCCCATGACAAATTCACTCACCTTACCCATCAGTGTCTCAGATTTCTTGGCCTTCTCGATCTTATGATGGAAAAAAATGAGACCCTGTCCGAATATTCAGACAGGATCAGAAAGCAAGGCCCCGCAGAAGTAAGCGCTGAACTGGGATTTATCCCCGTCTATGAAGCCGTGCTCTATTCCGACAGGGAGATCACCGAGGAGGATGTGAAGACCGCTGAAAAAGCAAACCGCACCTTGCGGGGACTGGCAAAAAAAGGCAGGCTGAGATCGCATCTGCTGATCATGCTTACCGCATCCTATGTCCCGCGGGCATAAACTACGGGACATACGGATAAAACTCAAAGGCCTACCGGAGGATCTATGGAGATAAAAGAATACACTGTTTTCAAC
>JAFPYQ010000013.1 GCA_017394475.1 Oscillospiraceae bacterium
CTGACCACCGGAAAGAGCCTTGGGCTTTCTGGAGAGCAGGTGAGAGATGTCGAGGATCCTTGCAGCTTCTTCGACCTTACGAGCGATCTCGTCCTTGGGGACTTTACGCAGCTTAAGACCGAAAGCCATGTTCTCGAAAACTGTCATATGAGGATACAGAGCGTAGTTCTGGAAAACCATCGCGATATCTCTGTCCTTGGGGGCAACGTCATTTACAAGACGGTCGCCGATATAGAGCTCACCCTCGGAAATCTCTTCAAGACCTGCGATCATACGAAGAGTGGTAGACTTACCGCAGCCCGAAGGACCAACGAGGATGATGAATTCCTTATCCTTGATCTCTAAGTTTACATCTGAAACGGCAACAACTCCGCCGGGGTACTTCTTGTAGATAGATCTCAGTGATAAACTTGCCATTTAATACGAACCTCCCATGGTGGATTTTGGAGAATTTTTCTATACAAACCTTAATTTTGCCGCATTGCTTGAAATGCGGCGAGCAACATAGAAACATATGCTTACACTAATATAATACCAAATTCCAAAAATAATTACAAGCCAATAATTGTCCAAACTTGTATATTTTAATTTATTGATTTTGACGAAATGCCTGTTTATGGGCATTTTTTATAGTAAACCTTGCAACATTCTCACAGGCTCGGTCAAATCTTTTTGTGCATATTTGACCAAACGATCCGCTCTTTACAGAATAATGCACAATAAAAACTTAAAAAATTTGTGTGACTTGCTAATAGCAGCGCGTTTTCCGTGCATATCGGTGACGGGGAATATCTGCGGTACCCTATACTTTTTAAGTGTATCCTGTTGTCGGTATTGCGGCCTCCCGATGCTTCGCACCCTTGACTATGGCAAGATATGTATGAGCACGTTCCCTGTATGAAAGATGATGTCTGGCCGCATATCCGCGGCAGCATACGGGGGGAAGGAGCAAAATGTAACTTTATTTATCCTTTTTTAACCTCATTTTGACCGAATTGTAATTTTTATCTGTTGCATTTTAAGATCAGATGTGCTATAATACATAATGAGAATTTATCGTTATTGACCAAGAGGGATCCGAAAGCGCATAACGGGACGGCCGCATTACAAAGATAAAGGCCTGTGCCGCGGGATGCGGCTCAGGACCTCTGTACCGGGTGAATTGAAATGAAGAATAACAAATTACGGATATTTGCCGGGATAGCAGCGCTGACAGTGCTGCTCGCAGGCTGCTCGAGCAAGGGGCAGAACGGCGGGGAAAACCAGATGACCGAGCCCTCCGATACTATGGCTACCCTTCCCGAGGTAGACGGAGGCGAGGATGACGGCGGCGCACAGACCACGTCTCCCGAGGCAGAAGATATATGGAGCACGGATGATGCTGCCGTTACGGAAAATACCACAGATACCAACGGTGAACAGCTGAACACCGTTCCTCAGGATGCACCGCAGACTCCCGTGAGAAACGGCGAGGTCACTGCAATAGAGCTCTCCTTCTATGATGTATCCATGGAGATAGGGAATCAGTATATGCCCCTTGTTTCCATGTATCCCGAGAGCGCATCGGACAAGTCCGAGATATGGACATCCAGCGACTCCTCCGTTGCATCCGTTGATGATATGGGACTTATCACGGGTGAATCTGAGGGTTATGCCACCATAACCGTAAAATCAGCGGACAGCCCCAATGTGTATGCCAGCGTCAGCGTGCGTGTATACGATCCCGACAGCGACTATGATGATTCCGATGTGGTGCAGAGGATAAGCCTTTCCGACTATAACCTCACTCTTGATGTGGGCGATACGGAAATGCCCTATGTCACCATGTATCCCGAATGGGCGGATGACAAGTCGGAGATATGGAAATCCTCCGATACTTCCGTTGCCACAGTTGACAGCAAGGGCAACGTCACCGCCGTATCCCCGGGATATGCGACCATCACCGTAACATCAAAGGCAAATGATGATGTATATGCCAGCGTCAGCGTCCATGTAAGAGGGACATCTTCGGGCACGGGCAGCTCCGGCGGCGGTTCGGGCAATGGTTCCGGCGGCAGCAGCGACGATCCTTCGGATAACGACTACATCACCGTTGAGGACAACGACGAGCCCGGCGCAGTAAAGCAGATAAACCTCACATTCTATACTGCCAATATGGAGATAGGCGAGACCACTATGCCTATCGTCAGCATGTATCCCGATGATGCGGATGACAAGTCCGAGATATGGTCATCCTCCGATACATCCGTTGCCACCGTGGATGATGTGGGAAATATCACCGCAGTAGGCGTGGGCGACTGCATAATCACCGTCAAGAGCGCATCCAACCCCAATGTGGAGGCAAATGTCTCGGTACGTGTCAACACCAGTGCCACCGAGCCCACATATATAGAGGGCATACTCGTCACCAACAAGACCTATGCGCTCCCTGCGGACTTTGCCCCCGGCGTGAACCCCGATGCGCAGGCAGCCTTTGACAGCATGGCAGCCGCAGCACAGGCAGACGGCCTCAGCCTCTATGTGGTATCGGGCTACCGTTCCTATGATTACCAGTCACAGATATATGACAACTATGTTGCAGCCTACGGTAAGGAGGAGGCAGACAGGTTCTCCGCACGTCCCGGTCACTCCGAGCACCAGACAGGTCTTGCCTTTGACCTCAACAATGTTACCGACAGCTTTGCCAATACCGATGAATACGCATGGCTCCAGGCCCATGCCCATGAGTACGGATTCATCATCCGCTACCCCGACGGCAAGGAGAGCATAACAGGCTACAAGTTTGAACCGTGGCATGTCCGCTATCTTGGCAAGGATACCGCACAGGCAGTCCATGACAGCGGCCTTACCCTTGAAGAATACCTGGGCATATCCTCAAAGTATTCCGACTGACGGAGAGCAGTTATGCCGGATAACAGATCTTCCTTCGGGTCGGATATATACGACAATAATATCACATCCGTGCTTCCCTATTACAGGGAATATCACCCACAGGTCACAGACCTTGTGAAGGCGGCAGGCTACACATCTCCCAAATGGCTCGATACGGGCTGCGGCACGGGCACTCTTGCACTCATAGCGCTTGGGGAGCTGCCGGATGCCCGCTTCACCCTTGCAGACCCTTCCGCACAGATGCTCTCTCGTGCACGGGAAAAGCTCGCAGGCAAAGATATAAGCTATGTGAATGTCCCCTCCCACGAGCTGCCCTTTACGGATGAGTTTGATATCGTGACGGCGATACAGTGCCATCACTACTATGACGAGGCAGGCAGGGAAGCGGCTGTAAGGCGCTGTTTTGAAGCCCTGCATAAGGGCGGCATATTCGTGACCTTCGAGAACATCCGTATGTCAGCGGATGAGAGCGATGCCATCGCCGTAAGACGGTGGGAACAGTTCCAGCTCGGTCACGGGCGCACGGCAGCGGATGTGGAAAAGCACATAGCAAGGCGAGGGACGGAAATGTTCCCCATAACCATAGAAAAGCATCTTGCACTGCTGAGAAAATGCGGTTTCTCCACGGCGGATATACTGTGGACATCGTATATGCAGGCAGGATTCTGGGCAATAAAATAAAAGGGATGATATAAAATGATAATCATAGGCAGCGACCACGGCGGATATGAGCTGAGAAAGGAACTGGCAGAGCATCTCAGGGAAAAGGGCTTTACCGTTGAGGAGACAGGCAGCATAAACGGCGAATCCGTGGATTACCCCAATGTTGCAGAGGAAGTCTGCGGCAAGGTCATTTCGGGAGAGGCTGAAAAGGCAGTCCTCATCTGCGGCACAGGCATCGGCATATCCATCGCAGCCAACAAGATAGACGGCATACGCGCAGCACTGTGCACCGACTGCTACATGGCAAAGTACACAAGGCTCCACAACAATGCCAATGTGCTCTGTCTGGGCGGCAGGGTCATAGGCCCCGGACTTGCCTGCGAGATCGCAGATACCTTCTTCTCCACGGATTTTGAGGGCGGAAGGCATCAGCGCAGGATCGACCTGATAAGCGCACTTGAAAACAAGTAAAACACCACAGCGTACTTTATTGAAAAGAGGCAGTTTACATGGATTTTACCCTGATAGATCATCCTCTGGTGCAGCACAAGCTCACTATGATGAGAGACAACAACACGGGCTCAAAGGAGTTCCGCGAACTGGTGAGCGAGACATCCATGCTCATGTGCTATGAGGCCATGAGAGATCTCCCCACGAAAAAGGTGGAAGTACACACCCCCCTGGGCGTTGCAAGCTCTAAGGTCATATCGGGCAGGAAGATAGTCTTCGTTCCCATCCTGCGTGCAGGCCTTGGCATGGTAGACGGTGTCATGAACCTCATACCTGCTGCAAAGATAGGCCATATCGGCACATTCAGGGATCCCGAGACCACCGATACGGTGGAGTATTACTGCAAGCTGCCCCGCGATACCGACAAGCGCATAGCCATAGTAGCAGACCTTATGCTGGCAACGGGCGGCACTGCCTGTGAGGCGCTGAGGCTTGTTAAGCAGACAGGCTGCACGGAGATAAAGTTCATGTGCATAATAGCCACCCCGCAGGGCATAGAGCTTGTGAACAAGGAACACCCCGATGTGCAGATATACTGCGCCGCTGTTGACAACGAGATGAACGACGAGATGTTCATAGTCCCGGGTCTGGGTGATGCGGGCGACAGGATGTTCGGCACAAGATGAGCCGTGCACTGAAAAACTGAGCTTATAAGCCGCAGTGTTCATGATGTTTCATGGAAAACACTGCGGCTTTTGTCTGTCGTGATGATAAGCGTATAAGGAGGGGAAACGATGGGAAATGAATGGAAAAACACCGAATGGCAGAAAAAACTGAAAAACAAGCCTGTAAGATACTGGATACGTGACGAGATCGAAGAGATAATCAAGGAAGAACAGATCGACAGAAAAAGATTCTATGAAGCTTCAAAATATGATCATTTTCGTATCATCAACAGATTTTACTATTCCTTTTTTGCTCATGAAAACAGAAGAAAGCCCGATACGACCGATCTTGGCTGCCTGTGGCTCAGGTTTCGCAAAGGTCTGGAGCAGTCTGAGATCATTCGATGGGGAGAGGGCTGGTGTGAGTATATCAGCATTATAGCATCTCTGATACCGACTGAATGCGCCGATAAAATGCATTATCTGATACTCAGTCAGGGCTGGGTCTATGAAGGGTATATCCCGGAGATCATTGCTGTTCTGCAGGAGACCGACTGCTGCCTTGACGATTTTTGTGTGGTCTCAAAAAAATACGCCTATATGATAGTGCACACCGATGACGGAGAGTGTATGTTCTCCCTGACAAACAGGAACGCCATATCATATATGAAAAGATCCCCGCAGGCAGCAGTGTGCCGGCAGGGATCTTGTACGAGCCTATGATCATCATCTGAAATATTCCAGTGCGCACAGATAGCTCTTTTTGCCAAGGCCTGCTATAACGCCTGTGCATATAGGGGATATAACGGAATGGTGGCGGAATTCCTCCCGCTTGTGGACATTTGATATATGCACCTCTATGACGGGGATGTGTATCGCAGCGATGGCATCCCTTATGGCATAGCTGTAATGGGTGAAGGCTCCTGCGTTTATTATTATGCCGTCGAACTTAGTGCGGGCATCGTGAAGGGCATCTATTATGGCGCCCTCGTGATTTGACTGGAAGAACTCCGTTTCAAAGCCCAGCTCGTCGCCTCTCTGACGTATCTCCGCGCACAGGGACTCGTAGGTGTCCTCACCGTATATGCCGGGCTCCCTTTCACCCAGGAGATTTAAGTTTGGTCCGTTTATTATAAGAATTTTCATGTCATTTTCCTCAAAAACACCGTACCCGGGGGTACGGTGTTATGTTTTGCTATGGGATAAGAGTTATGAGAGTGAATCCAGGAGAGCGTTGAAGGAGCTCATATCGCCGTTTTCATAATCCTTTACGATCTCGGGGGAAACTACCAGGTAGTATACGAACTCATCGGTATCATAGATGAAAGCCCATGTGGTGCTTGTCTCGTATGCTTCAAAATCATAAGCTCTGCTCTCGGGAACATACTTGTAGCCCTGCTTCTTGAGCTTTTCTGCATATTTCTTCTTCATGGAGTGGTCGGAGCTCATGGAGCCGTACATAGCCAGCTTATCCGAAGAGTCGAACACATATACGTCGAAATTGACATCATCCTTCTGCAGATCGGAGTTGTTCATGCAGAAGATGAACTTGTCCTCATAGCCCTCGCAGATATCGTAGCGCTTTTTGAGGGTCTTCATTGCCTTGTCATAGGAGGTGCCGAAGGTTATCTTAGCGGTGCTGTCCTTGGTTGCCTTGCCCTGGAGCGCTCCTCTGCTGTCAAAGTTATAGGTAGTGCCGTCTATCTTGACATTGCCTGTTGCGGCATAGCCCTTTTCGGTGAAATAGTACTTCTCGCCGCTCAGGGTGACCCATCCTGTGCGCATAACGCCGTCTTTGCCGAAGTAGTAGCGCTTCTTGCTGATGGTCCTCCAGCCGGTAGCCATCTTGCCCCTCTTTGTGGGGATGAAGTAGTAGGTATCGTTGTTTATCGTCTTGAAGCCCGAATATGCGATGCCCTTCTTGTCGAAATAGAACTTGCTGCCGTCTATGGTCTTCCAGCCTGTCAGCTTCTTGC
>JAFPYQ010000110.1 GCA_017394475.1 Oscillospiraceae bacterium
AGGATTCCCGCCGAGGCGGTGTTTGCTGTCATGCGGAAGGTGGAAGTGAAGTTCCGCATGGAGTTCCGGAAGTCTTTTTCCTCAATGGGGCTGTACTCGTCGGTGTCGGTGTCTTCGTCTGTGAGGAAGTCCCGAAGTTTTTTGCTGCGGGGAGATGCGCTTACTTTTTCGGCTCTGCGGGGTAGGATCCGGGGCATAGACAGCCTTGGCCTCTCGAGTTTCTCAGCGCGTAATGGGGCGCTGGCCGCCGGGGCATTAGCTGTCGGAGCGGGTGCCGCCGGAGCGGGTGCTGCCGGCACGGTGGGGGATAGTTCCAGATCCGGCAGTTCCCCGTCGTCTTCCAGCGCTTCATCGGGGGAAAGCACAAGATATCTCATATCCGAACCGAAAGTTACGGGCGCGCCCCCGAAGCTTCCGAAGGGTTCTTCAAAAAGAAGCTGCGCCTCCGGCTCCGGCTCCGGCTTGGGTGGGTACGGCCGGTCTTCCAGCAGGGCCTCATATGCTTCCTGAATCCTGAATCTCGGGATCTCCTCTTTGCCGTAGGTGCAGAGGGCCAGTACCGTGGCGGTTTTGTCGTCATAGTTCAGCGAGGTGTAGTAGTTATAGCGCTGCCGTTCTTCCTCCGAACGCAGCCCCCAGTTGATTTTGTTCATGCTGTGTCTCCTCCATCCTTCGTCCTGTGACTGGTTGCGGTATCTTGTCTTCAGAACAGGGAAGCCGTTTTCCTGCAGCTGCCGGTTCAGGGCGGCGTAGCTGATTTCGGTGTCGAACCCGGCGTCAAGAAAGTTCATGATGAAGCGGTCCCGCCGGTCATCGCCGGACAGGGGACGCAGCGGCCCCGGAAAGAGCCTTAATGCCTCGCCGGTGTCGTCGGCATCCAGCGCCAGCTCCGCGCACAGCGCGATCACCAGGTCTCTGCGGTCCGGTCCTGATCTGCGCCCGTTGAGGATTTCCTGGAATACCTTGGTGCTCAGACCAAGGGCGTCTGACAGCTCCGCCGCGGTCAGCGTTCTGCGGCCGTCAGAACCGCTGACTGCCTTCATCTTTGACAGAATGAAAGACTTGAAATTGAGCCCGTCCGGATTTGCGATTTCAGAGCTGGACTGCATCGCGCGGTTTGATTCGTTCATCAGTATTCCTCCCGTTCACGCTGTAATCATACCATATGGATCTGGATGAAAGCCGGAATTGGTACTTTTAAAGTACCATTGTACAGTGGGGCAATATGGCGGCGCCGGTGAGATTCGAACTCACGCACAGCTTGCACTGTCTGACGGATTTCAAGTCCGCTCCCTTGAACCGCTTGGGTACGGCGCCAGAATACAAAAAAGCCACTGTCCCATATAAGACAGTGGCATTTGTTTCGCAAGACAGGTGTCAGTCTGTGCGCTTCAAAATGCTTTTCGCCCTATATGAGTGCATGGCAAATGACTCCGCTGATGAGCGGAGCGAAACTGACTCAATTGATCGAAAAGATGTGAAAAACATTTTGCGCCTCTTTCACTTGATTAAGAATACTATACCATAGGATGCTGTTGAAGTCAAATGCCGATGATAGGTAGTATTCAATAGATGATTAATGTTCAGAGGTCAGGAGATGAAAAGAAATACTTAGGGCAATTTTTGGGACAGGTTCTGCTGTAGGATAGGTTTTGATCTTTTGCAGTCGGAATAGGTTTATGTGCAGGCTGTTCAGTAGTCTATAGTATCTATCAGCTGTGATTCATCTTCTAAAAGAATACGATGATAAAGTCCGGAGTCATCATCTTTGAAAAGCTGAAAATGATATATGGCGTCGCTATTTTTCTGATAGTAATAAATCTCGTTTGGCTTATGATCTCTTCGTACAAAAGTAAGTGTAAACATATATAATCTCCTAGATATTTGTTATGCTGATATTATAACATAGTATTCTGTAAAAAGCAGCACTATACCGGGAAAAAGCTAAATAAATTTATTGACATGCTAAACGTTTTGATTTATACTCGTGCACGAATACTATAGGAGTGTTTTTAATGAGCATATCAGATCAAATAAGGGTCCTGTGCGTTCGATCCAATATTAGTCTTGCCGAATTGAGCAGACGCCTTGGCATCCTGCCGCAGAGCTTTAGTGCAAAGCTGAAAAGAGAGAGCTTTACGGTCCAAGAGCTTGAGAGAATTGCAGATGCAGTAGGGGCGGAGTTTGAGCATAATTTCGTTCTGTATAATGGCGAAAAAATACGAGGGAAAGAGGTTTAATGGAATATGCCTAAATATAAGCTTGGAGAGCTCTTCTGCGGTCCTGGTGGACTCGCGTATGGAGCTATGCATGCAGATATTGGACTGCCGAACTATAAAATAGAGCATGCTTGGGCAAATGATTATGATAGGGATACATGTGATACTTATATTCGCAATATCTGCCCTAATGATCCCCAAAGTGTGATCTGCGGCGATGTCAGAAAGTTGGATCTTGCCAGCTTAGGCGCTGTAGATGCGCTTGCTTTTGGGTTTCCCTGCAATGATTTCTCTGTGGTAGGGGAGCAGAAAGGATTTGACGGAGTATATGGGCCGCTGTATTCTTATGGGGTAAGCGTGCTGAAATCACATCAGCCGGATTGGTTCCTGGCAGAGAATGTTGGCGGCATACGCAGTGCAAATGAAGGGAAGGCTTTTCAGATAATCCTTCGTGATATGCGGAATGCGGGATATCGCATTTATCCAAATCTTTATATGTTTGAG
>JAFPYQ010000111.1 GCA_017394475.1 Oscillospiraceae bacterium
CACTGTCATAGAACGCATCGTAAAGGAGCTCGGGGCATATCCCGAGATCCTTGTTTCTGCTGCCCGCAAGGGAGAATATGAATTCCTTGGCCTGCCTGTGGTGTATGATGAACAGAACGATACAGGCCCCATAGAGGGACTGCGCCGTGTGCTCACAGAGGCTAAGAACGAATATGTTTTCGTGTGTGCGGCGGATATGCCCTTTATCAGGAAAGAACTGGTGGAGTATATATCGCAGTTTATCTGCTCGGATTACGACTGCTATGTCATCACGGATGATGAGCACATGCAGCCGCTGTGTGCGATATACTCAAAAGCCGTCCTGCCGGTGATAGAAAAGCTCATGGCAGAGGGCAAGTACAGGCTCCGCGAGATATTCAGAGCCTGCCCCACGAAATACATTCCCCTTGAATATTCATGCTTTGATAAAAAAGTCGTCCGCAACATAAACACGAAGGAAGAATACCTTGAGATAAAAAAGCCTGTTGTCTTCTGTGTCAGCGGGTTTTCAGACAGTGGGAAGACCTGGCTCATCTCCAGACTCATCAATGGATTTATCAGTGAAGGATACAGCTGTGCGGTACTCAAACACGACGGGCATGATGTCTTTTCAGACCTGCCCGACAGCGACACCGACATTTTCAGAAAGTCGGGTGCCTGCTGCTGTGCTGTTTTTTCGGATACGCGATATTCTGTTCACTATTCCGAGACCATTGACCCCGAAGGATTTGTGGGGAAAATGCGTGAGCTGAAAGTCCCCCCCGATGTTGTCATCATAGAGGGGCTCAAAAACTCTGCCTATCCGAAGGTGGAGATCATCAGAAAGAATATCTGCGATAAAAGCGTTTGCGATAAGAACACACTGATCTGTGCCGTATCAGACTGTATTTCTCCGGAGGAAGTCAACTGCCCCGTATATGGGCTTGATGATATCCGGAGCATTTTTATACGTATAAAAGAATATTTCTGTCTGGAGACGATATGAAACTGATAAAAACTGTTGATGCTGCAGGAACCGTGCTCTGTCACGACATAACACAGATAATCCCCGGGGTTAAGAAGGGACCTGTGTTCAAAAAGGGGCACATCATCCGCGAGGAAGATATCCCCGTCCTCCTTTCCTGCGGCAAGGAAAATCTGTATGTATGGGAAAAGCGAGAAGGGGTACTGCACGAGGACGAAGCAGCCGGCATACTCAAAGACATCTGCATCGGGGATTCGGACAGATTCAACTTCTCTGCCCCCTCCGAGGGCAAGATAGAGATTCGGGCAGCCGAAAGAGGCCTGCTCAAGATACGCCGCGATGCGCTGAACAGGGTAAACTCTGTGGGTGAGATGATGATAGCCTCCGTACATGGTGATTTCCCCGTAAACAAAGGGGACAAGATAGCTGCCACCCGTATCATCCCCCTTGTGATAGAACAGGAAAAGATGGACAAAGCCGTAAGATGTGCGGGAGATGAGCCGGTATTTTCCCTGCTGCCAATGCCCCACAGAAATATCGGAATAGTCACAACGGGCAGTGAGGTCTGTAAGGGGCTCATAAAGGATGCCTTCGGCCCTGTGCTCCGTGAAAAGCTGTCGGAATATGACACATCCGTCACAGGGCAGATCTTCACGGGCGATGATATTGATGCCATCGTTTCCGCCATAGAGGAACATATCGGAAACGGCTCAGATATAGTCATAGTCAGCGGCGGCATGAGCGTTGATCCGGATGACCGCACTCCCGGTGCCATAAAGGCGACAGGAGCCGATATCGTGACCTACGGTGCCCCCATATTGCCCGGAGCTATGTTTCTCCTCGCATACCTTGAAAGAAACGGCAGGACAATACCTGTCATGGGGCTCCCCGGATGTGTCATGTACGCAAGACGGACAGTATTTGATCTTATTCTCCCCCGTATCCTTGCGGGAGAGAGACTGACAGCAGATGATATAAACATATACGGAGAAGGCGGTCTGTGCCTTTCCTGCGTGGAATGTACCTTCCCCCACTGCGGATTCGGAAAATAAGACTGTAAATATCGTCCGAAAGAATAATACTTAAGATACAGCGCAGCCCACATAAGATCAGAAGCACGGGCTGCAGATACAATGCGAATAAAGGAAGATCATGCTTACACATATTGATGAAAACGGCAATGCCGTTATGGTGGATGTTTCCGCAAAAGCCCCCACCGAACGCATGGCGAGGGCAAGCGGGCGCATATATATGAGCCGTCAGGCATTTGAGGAACTTGTAAACGGCAGTGTTCCGAAGGGCGATGTTCTGGCTGCCGCCCGTATCGCGGGAATACTGGCTGTCAAGAAAACACCGGAGCTTATACCCCTTTGTCACACACTGATGCTTTCAAAGGTCACTGTTGATCTTGCTCCCATAGAAGAGGAATACTGCGTTCTCTGCAGTTGTACTGTAAAGCTCACAGGCAAGACAGGAGCCGAAATGGAGGCTCTCACAGGTGTCAGTGTAGCTCTTCTCACCATATACGATATGTGCAAGGCTATCGACAAGTCAATGGCCATAACGGATATCCGCCTTGACGAAAAGGAAGGCGGGAAATCGGGTCATTACATAAGGTGAGAAAAATGAAGAAAATAACAGCAGGCATGATGACACTGATGTTCACGATCGCCATGTGCTCATGTGCAGCACCCGCTGACAATGCCGATACTGCAGGCAGCACCGTGCAACCCGCAGAAAGCACTGCAAAAGAGGAAATAACCATACTTGCCGCCGCATCACTGACAGATGTATGCGGCGAACTGGAAAGCATGTACAACAGCACGCATCCGGATGTATCACTGGTGTTTTCTTTTGGTTCATCGGGTGCACTGCAGACGCAGATCGAAGAAGGTGCCCCGGCGGATATATTCTTTTCCGCTTCCACAAAGCAGATGGATGCACTTGATGAAAAGGGGCTCATGGACAAAGACAGCATAAATATGCTCCTTGAAAACAAGATAGTATTGGTAGTCCCCGCAGACAGTGACAAGGGCATAACCTCATTCGATGATGTGGTCACCGACAAGGTGAAGATGATAGGTCTCGGCGAGCCCGAAAGCGTTCCCGCTGGTCAGTATGCAGAGCAGGTCTTCATCACTCTTGGCACTCTGGAGGCTGTGAAGGCAAAGGCAAATTACGGCACGGATGTGCGCACCGTGCTTTCATGGGTGGAAACAGGAGATGTAGACTGCGGTGTGGTGTATGCCACCGATGCATACAGCACTGACAAGGTGAAGATAGCGGCAGAGGCACCCGATGGCTCCTGTAAGAAGGTCATATACCCCGTGGGTATCGTGGGCAGCTCCGCTCATGC
This sequence comes from Oscillospiraceae bacterium, assembly GCA_017394475.1. Taxonomy (GTDB): domain Bacteria; phylum Bacillota; class Clostridia; order Oscillospirales; family Ruminococcaceae; genus Huintestinicola. The sequence continues at coordinate 3,321 of JAFPYQ010000111.1, forward strand.
CGATGCAGCAAAGGAATTTGAGGATTTTCTTACATCACAGGAGGCAATGGAAGTGTTTGAGAAATTCGGATTCACAAAAGCGGTGAACAACTGATGGACTGGTCACCGCTCTGGATATCGCTTAAAATAGCAGCTGTATCCACCTTTTTCACTTTTTTTCTGGGGATAATATCCGCAAAAGCTGTGATCTCCATGAAAAGACTGCGGTTCCTTGCTGACGGGGTCTTTACTCTGCCACTGGTACTGCCCCCTACTGTCCTGGGATTTTTCCTGCTGATAATATTCGGAAAGAATTCCCATGTAGGCAGTCTTCTCGACAGTGCGGGCGTGGATATAGTCTTCACATGGCAGGGAGCGGCCATAGCTGCGGCTGTGGCATCATTCCCCGTGATGTACCGCACAGCAAGGGGCGCATTTGAACAGGTGGACAAGGAGCTCATAGATGCTGCAAGGCAGATAGGCTGCAGCAGCGTACAGACACTTTTCTATGTGTGGATACCTCTTTCATGGCCGGGCATCGCTTCGGGAGTGACCCTTTCATTTGCAAGGGCACTGGGAGAATTCGGCGCTACCATAATGATCGCGGGAAATCTTCCCGGTAAGACCCGCACCATGTCCATTGCGGTATATACTGCCATGCAGAGCGGCAACCGCGAAATGGCATTCATCTGGACTGCGGTGATACTGGTACTGTCGCTGTCTATGCTCATTCTGATAAATTTCTGGACAGGCAGGCAATACAGGAGGGACTGATATGACAGACAGCTATGGCAGGAATATAGACTATCTCAGGGTATCCCTCACCGACCGCTGCGATCTGCGCTGTACCTATTGCATGCCGAAATGCGGTGTGGACAATATCCCTCATAAGGAGATACTGACCCTTGAGGAAACCGCACGGATAGTAAGGATAATGGCAGGGCTCGGAGTGAAAAAGCTGCGGATAACAGGCGGCGAGCCTCTTATCCGAAGGAATGTCACGGGCTTTGTGAGGCTTGTGTCGGACATCACAGGCATAGAGGATATCTGCATGACCTCAAACGGCACACGTCTTTCGGAATATGCCTCACAGCTCAAAGCCGCCGGACTTCACCGCATAAACATAAGCCTTGACACCACCCACAGGGATGTTTTCAGCAAGATAACGGGAACAGACATGCTCGGAAAGGTGCTCGAAGGCATCGACGCTGCTTATGATGCGGGATTCCCAATAAAGATAAACTGTGTCCCCATGAAGGGGGTAAATGACAAAGATCTTGACAGTGTGGCACTTCTGGCAAAGGAACGTCCCATAGATGTCCGATTTATCGAGCTTATGCCCATAGGCTGCGGAAAAGAACATACGGGGATACGTTCAGATACCGTTCTGCATCAGCTTGAAGAGAATTTCGGAAAGGCAGAACCGTACGAAAGAACGGATATGTCATCCCCTGCGGAGTATTATCGGTTCAGCGGATTTTGCGGCAATATCGGCTTTATAAGCCCCATGTCACACAAATTCTGCAGATACTGCGACCGCGCAAGGCTCACATCCAACGGTTTTCTGAAACTGTGCCTGCAGTATCCAGACGGTGCGGATCTGAAAACGCCCCTGCGAAGCGGCTGCAGCGATGATGATCTTTCTGAGATGATACTTGCTGCGGTAAGGAAAAAGCCCCTGCAGCACAGCTTTTCCGATACGGATATGACGGATGACAGGAAAATGGTGCAGATAGGAGGATAATATGGGTAAGATAGCAGCAGTATGTATAAGTGAGAAAAAGGGCACGGTAAAGAAGGATATAGGAAGGTGCCTGTTCATAAAAGGCTATGGTCTTGCCGGGGATGCCCATGCAGGCAGTGAAAGGCAGGTATCGCTGCTGCCTCTCGAAAGCGTGTTGAAATTCCGCGAAAGGGTAAAGGGCAAAGTCGAGATACCCTACGGAACATTCGGAGAAAACCTGTTGACAGTGGGAATAGCCTATACGGAATGTCCTGTGGGGACGCGGATACGCTGCGGTGAAGCGCTGCTCGAAATAACACAGATAGGCAAGAAATGCCACACAAGCTGTGAGATAAGGAAGATCGCAGGCGACTGCATCATGCCCACCGAAGGGATATTCGCAAAGGTGCTCGAAGGCGGATATGTAAGCATCGGGGATGAAGCACAGACAGTCGGTGAAAGTCCGCTTTCCGTATGTATCCTCATTGCCAGCGACAGGGCATACTACGGCGGCTATAAGGACAAGAGCGGTCCTGTGATAAAAGAGATATGCGAAGACAGCGGATACATCACAGCAGAAACAGTGCTCTGCCCCGATGACGAGGACATCATCTATAATGAGCTGATACGGCTCGCAGATGATATTTCCCCCGATATGATACTCACCACCGGAGGAACGGGCTTTTCCATGCGGGACATGGTACCCGAGGCGACACTGAGGGCAGCCCACAGAAATGCCCGCGGCATAGCAGAAGCCATAAGAGCCTACAGCCTGAAAATAACACCGAACGCCATGCTTTCAAGGGCTGAAAGCGTGATACGCGGGCGCACAGTGATAATAAACCTTCCCGGCAGTCCTAAAGCAGTAAGAGAATGTCTTGAATACATACTGCCCACAATGAAACACGGCATAGAACTTCTCAGGGGTGAAGCGGACAAATGACAACAGAAAAGATCATGACAAAAAAGATATTTCCCGACGGAAAAGTCACGGAGGCTTCATCCGACTGCATCTGCGAGCAAAGGCTCATCATCAGGATAAACGGCAAAGACCGCTATGATATCGTATGCACTTCCAATGACCTGCACGAGCTCATCATCGGCAGACTTTTCACCGACAGGATAATACTCTCCCGTGAGGATATCACAGATAGTGCTTTTACGGGAGAATACGCCGATGTGACGATACACGCTACCGATGAAAATGCAGGCGGGCTCATGG
>JAFPYQ010000112.1 GCA_017394475.1 Oscillospiraceae bacterium
CTCGGGAAGGAGCCTGAAATAAGGTATGTGAGCAGAGATATCCCACAGCGAAACTTTTTCCCGTTCTATGATTATGCCTATATCCTTGACACTGCAAGGCAGAGCGGCCTTATGCAGGAGCTGACTCCTCTCCGGGACGGTCTGTGCGCGTCCTATGAATGGTATAGGGAACACAGGCAGTTTGTCAGGAAAAAGCCCCTAATTGGATTTATAGACGAGAATTTCAGATAAAGAAAAGCCAAAGTCCGCGGCGGACTTTGGCTTCTTGCTTTCTTTTATGCGGCTGATAATGCGGGAGCGGTGCTGACAAGGAGCTTATCCCCCATAAAGAGATATGTCCCGAGGACGGCGGTAAATCCCACTGCGGCAAATACGCTGAAACGTTCGACGATGCCGAAATATTCAGGGGGGACGGCTTTCATGCCGATGGCTCCGACGAACATCATGGCGAGGGCGACAGCGGCGAATACTGCGATGCTCCTGATACCGCCCTTTCTGAACCCTGCGATCATGAGTATCACCAGTGATGCGATGGACAGCAGGACCACAGCGGCTGTGACTACCATGTGCATGACCTCATTTACGGTGGTGATATCCTTTCCACTGTCAGAAAGGGGGAACATGGAGTATCCCACCTTTGAGATGAAGGTCATGACTGCGTACAGGTATACGCCCGCACGAAAAAGTCGTGAACCAGTGTTGTTTTGAGATATATACAGCACGACGCATACCATACATATTATGCTGCAGGTGCCGTAAAGGGCTGATAGCTGATCCCACAACTGACGGGAGGGGGCTGAGTCCGCAGAAAGATCGCTCACCGCCTGGGACATCCAGTCATATCCCGGGAATGCAAGGGGCGAGAATATCACTGCCGCTGTATAGGAAAGCAGCTGGATGATCCCTGCAAGGCCGAACCAGTTTATAAGAGACCTATTTTTCATCTGTACCGATCCTTTCACAAAACCATTTTATAAATGAGGTGATCTCGGGTGTCAGTGCTGTGATGTCGGAAAGCTGAGCATCACCGGCGGTCACCATATCCATTCTGTTGTCTATCATGGAGTGTATCGCCATAGTATAGGTATATGCGGCGGTGTCAACATCCCTGTTTGCCATTTTGCCATGTACCACAAGGGCATAAAAAAGTGCCTTATTTGCCTTTATCATGTGCTCGGTCTCATCGAGGACGATGCGGGCAGCGGCGGGGGCGATGCTTCTCTCGGAATAAAGTACCTTGAAGAATATCATTATGTTTTTGTCGGACAAAAAGTTGAGATATCCCTGAAGGCTTGAGGTGAGTATTTGCTCCAGGGGAAGCTCATAGATGCTTTCGGGGGGGGTGGGGACTGTCTTTTGCGCTTGTTCCCGCAGAAATACATACATAGCTCCGATCATTTCAACCTTGGAGCGGAAGTGATTATATAAAGAGGGCTTTTTTATGCCCAGCTTATCGGCTATCTGTGACAGGGTCACAGAACCAAGGCCGTTTTGTGCAGCGAGTTCGAGAGCTGCATAGATGATTTCTTCCTTGCGTGCCATATTACCTCCACTATCAGTAGATAGAATATAAACTACCGTTCGTTAGCATAAGGATATCATATATTTTTGGTGATATAGTGATAATTATGTGTAATTTTAGTGATATTTTGAAAATGGGGCTTTTTTCTGTCCGAAAAGGGAGGTTTTGGGTTAAAAAATGATGCCCGAAAGCGTGAAGATCGGAGAAAAAACATGGGAAATCAGTGCATATTGTTGCAAACTAACAATATTATGAAACTTGTTTTGTGCATGTATACAAATCACGCGATTTTGAAAAAAAGTTCTTGACAAAGGGAATGAAATGTGGTAATATATATAAGTCGCTTGACGAGAGCGGCGAGAGAAAAGCGAAAGAAAGCGCGATGTATAGCGGTTTCGAGTAGAAAACTGAATCTTGAAAATTGAACAA
>JAFPYQ010000113.1 GCA_017394475.1 Oscillospiraceae bacterium
ACCGCCATTCCATATGGTAGTTTTTTACATAAAAACCCGCCTCTTTTTATATAAATCTCCGAATTTGAAAAAGCTCAAATATTGTATTGACGTAAGGTTTTTTTAGTGTTATAATTTATTCGTAGGCGTCTCTATACCTTTATGACAGTAGGGCTCCTTCATCAAGATCTCATCATCAGCCATGGCCGCCCGACCGATGCTCCGTCCGGATCCTTTTATATCGGCACTGCGGTAATGTTTGCTTTGCTCAAAGGGGTGCGTATATATGAAAACAGCGGACAGATCAAGGAAAGTACTTCAATCTGTAAGTGCTTTCGCTTTTGCTCTTTCTATGTTTGCCACCAACGCAGGCAGTGCATCGGCTGAAAGTGAAGATCAGGGCGATATGGCGGGTGCCATGGGCATATCCATAATCAAGACCGCGGATGACGAAGAAGAGGTATCCCCGGATGAGGTAAACGATGATGACAACGGTGACGGCACCAACGGCATCACCACCGGATGCGAATTTGATATACAGGGTGACAGCTTTCTGGGTGACGCCGCCGATCACAACCTTTTTGCCCTGAATGACGTTACACTCACAGCAGGCAGGGCATTCGGCAGCATAGCCGTAGGCGGTGCCCTGAGCATCCCCGATGGCTATATGGCTCGCTCTGCAGTTGCAGGCAGCATCGTTTCCGGCAGCGTAGAAAGCGGATGCCTTCTCCCCTCCGATACAGGGCTGTCCTTTGATGATGCGTTCGAGGAGCTGCGCTATACCTCCACAGTGCTGGCATCCGTTGCCCCTAACGGCACGGTCTCAAACGGCTCCTGGGGCGGTGAGATAGTATTCAGGGGGACAGATCCCGGACTGAATGTATTCGAACTCACCACCGAACAGCTATCAGAGCTGCGCAAAAGCGGTCACGGCATCCTGTGCATACGATTTGATGTTCCCGAGACATCCGTTTCCGCCGTGAACATCACCGGCAGCGGCAGTGCGGATATCGCCGTCAATGCAGGTGCATTCTATGCAGGCTCCTTTGTCAGCAGCCACAGTGAGCTGAGCTCAAAGATGATATTCAACGTCACCGAGGCGGAAAGCGTTATCATCGGTTCATCTATGGGCTCCGTGCTGGCACCCGTTTCGGATGTAAGGATAGCGCAGATAACCTCAAATCCTCACTTTGAGGGGCAGCTCATCTGCCGCAGCTATACGGGAGCAAACGAGTTCGGAAAGACCGCATTCGTACCCAATGATGCATTCAACAGGGCAGTATATACTGCAGCGTACAATATGCTCACCGCATCCGATCTTGCCGAGGCTATGGGCATATCCGACGAAAGCATCACCGAAGACGATGCAAAGCCCGAGGAGATAATACTCGAGCCCCGGATGGCAGAAGAAGTTGTTTCAGATGATAATTCTTTTGCGGAGGATGATGTACAGCCCGGCGAGGCAGCAGACGAGACAGCAGAAGATGAGCAGGTGGATGTATCATCCGATGATGTATCCGACGATACTCCCGATATATCGCCTGTTGCCACCGAAACACCCGATGAGATACTTCTTGAAGAGATAGCTCCCGTATCTGTCATATCCGAAGATACCGCAAAGGCAAAGACATCGGAAGATATATCCGAAGAAGTGCACGATATAGACGAAACACTTGAATTTCTGCAGCTTGAGGAGATAACTCCCGATGCCGTCCGTACAGCAGGGGCAGAGGTATCGGAGGATACACCCGATACAGGGATCGATATAGCCGAAGCCTTGGAAGACCTGCAGCTTGAAGAACTATTCCGCGAGCCCATCCCATCCGATGAGGATACGGCCGATACAGAGGCTGAAGAGCAGGTGACTGCAGAAGCAGTTCCTGACGATGATAATGCTGCCGACAGCGCATCTGCATCAGAGGATGAAGAAACAGATGAGCCCTACATCGCGGCAGTCCTTTCGGGAAAAAGTGATGTGTTTGATGCTGACGATGCATCTGATATCGACTTCGGTCGTGCATATACAGACTTTGAGATCACAACGGATGATATATCTGACGGTGCTGCGGTCGAAAAGGTCGTTGTTGCCGCAAGAAGGCTCTACAGGATGAACAAATACACCGGATAAATAAAGCGGCAAGCCTTATGACTTGCCGCAAATATTTGGGTCTCATGTACGTTCGGGGATACATTCCCTTGTTTTGCATTCCTTGCACTTACGGATATGCTCTTTGAGCTTTGCAAAGGATTCTATGCTTACATCGTGTTCTATCCTGCACGCATCATCTGCGGCAAGTTCGCTGTCAACTCCGAGATCGGTGAGCCACTCGGTGAGCACCACATGCCTTTCGTAGATGTTCTCTGCAACTATACGCCCTGCCTGTGTGAAAGTGATAAAGCCGTCATCATCGATATTGATGAACCCGCCCTCGCGAAGAAGGCCTACTGCCCTGCTGACGCTGGGCTTTGATACGGAAAGTTCACGGGCGATATCCACGGAGCGCACTTCCCCCGCTCTTTTCCAGACAACAAGTATAGCCTCGAGATAATCCTCTCCGGATCTTCCTAAATGAGTCATGATATGCTCCTTGCTCTATCGTTATCGGGTATACATCTTTTCAAAACAACCAATATGATAATTTTACAACAAAACCTCAGATTTGTCAAGTGTATTTGAAGGGAATACCGATGAAAAAAAAACAAGTACCTTTCCGAAACATTTTCCGAAACCCGAAAAGGATAATGGTATATCAGGCATGATATGCGAGACCCCGTCTGCAAAGATAGGATACGACTTCTGACCGGAGTTCCTGGTATGGAGATATCCAATAATGAGATGTGTGATATCCTTGTCGGGGGAATACGGGCGGAAGGCGGATGTGCTTCTTTATGAAAAAGAGCCTGCGGTCGGATGCTTTGACGAATACGGATATGATATGCTCGAAGAGCTTATACAACATACTTCGGCACTGCTTGATGATGATATGTACGAAAGCGCTTATCTGATGGCAGATATTCTGCACGTCCTCCCCGATGTGCTGATACCGTGCAAAAAAATTCAAAACGGGCATACTACACGGATCACATCGCGCCCTATGCCGCAAAACCAGGGGACAGTATTTTTGACAGATACAAAGTATACTTTTGTCCCCCCGATATTTAAGTAAAAGGAAAAAGATATGAGATTCAGACCATGTATTGATATCCATGACGGAAAAGTAAAGCAGATAGTAGGTTCAAGCCTTACTGACAGCGGCGCGGTAGAAAACTTCGTTTCCGCCAGAGATGCCGCATATTATGCACAGCTGTACCGTGAAAAGGGACTTTACGGCGGCCATGCCATCCTGCTCAACAAGCGTGGCACTGCCGAATATGAGGCGGACAAAGTGCAGGCCTTCGGTGCATTACAGGCATTTGAGGGCGGCATACAGGCGGGGGGCGGCATAAATGCCGAAAACGCCGCAGAATTCATAGAGAACGGTGCATCCCATGTCATAGTCACATCTGCGGTGTTCCACGGCGGCAAGCTTGATATGGATGCACTCAAGGAGCTTTCGCGGAAAGTCGGGAACGAGCGTCTGGTGCTCGATCTTTCGGTAAAGTCACGGGACGGCAGGTTCTATATCGTCACGGACAGATGGCAGAAATTCACCGATGTGGAGCTGAACAGCCGCACTATGGAGGAACTTGCGGGCTATTGTGATGAATATCTTGTCCATGCAGTTGACGGAGAGGGAAAGCAGAACGGCATCTGCCGCGAGGCAGTGGAGATACTGGCAGGCTCACCCATACCCGCAGTCTATGCAGGCGGCATATCCTCCTATGAGGATATAGAGCTGATAAGGGAATACGGCAAGGGTCATGTTGACTTCACCATAGGCAGCGCCCTTGATCTTTTCGGCGGCTCCCTTGCATTTGATGATGTGATCGCCCGCTGTTCATGATAACCGATGCCGTCTTCAGACGGCATTTTTAACAAACAACGTCGTTTCTGTTTGGTGTTATTGCATATAAAATCCAAAATTCGTTAATCCTATGGACTTTCGGATGCATTTGTGCTATAATTGACTGTTGTATTTGAATGTAAAGCTATCGGCGTAAAGCGCCGTACATCTACCATCAGAAAAGGTTTTGTTTGATATGAGATCAGGAAAAGTTATATCTGCTGCCACAGCTGTGGCTATCATCGCATCTCTCACAGGCTGCGGTGCAAATTCAAGAACAGGCGGCACTGCCGACGGGGTGGATATCCCCGCAGGCGTGTATATATACTATCTCCAGAGCGCATACTATGATGCACAGAGCAAGATCAGGGAGATAGATGAAGAAAATGCTCCTTCCACAGGTGAAAGTGAAGAAGGCCAGGAGGCCGTCACCACCGCAGAGACCACTGCCAAGCAGTTCTATGCAAGGGATCTGGAAGGCAAGACTGTCAAGGACTGGATGGTGGAGCAGGCTACAAAGGATATCCGCGAGTATGCTGCCATAGAAAAGAAATTCAGCGATTACTCCCTTTCCCTTTCCGCAGAAGACCTGAGCAGTGCTTCCAACTACTGCGAGCAGATGTGGAGCTATGGCGGAGAGTTCCTTTCCGGACTCGGCATCAGCTATGATTCCTATCTGGCTATCTACCTCAACGATCAGAAGCGCAGCCAGCTTTTCAAGACACTGTATTCCGAGGGCGGCGAACAGGCAGTCCCCGACAGTGAGATCAAGAATTATATGCTCACCAAGTATGCCCGCATGGACTATATCGACTTTGAGCTCAAGGACGGCGAGGGCAATCTCCTCAAATCCGACGGCAAGGCTGAGATAAAGGCCATGGCTGAGGATTATATACAGAGATACAACAACGGTGAGGACTTCACCGCTCTTGCACTGGAATATCACATCTATCATGAGGGTATCGTGGCAGAGGCTGAGGCAAAGGCTGCTCTTACAGCTCCTGCCGAGACAGAGGCTCCCATAGATAATGAAGGCCTTGATTTTGAAGTTATCCCCGAAAATGCAGCAGAGGCTGATTCTCCTTCCGAAGAGGAAAGCGGCACTATCGAGGAGACCACAGAAACTGCAGAGACCGCTGCAGAAGATGAGGCTCTCACCGATGACAGCGAGGATGTTCCCGCTGAAACAGAGGCTCCCGTCACCGAGGAAACCACAGTCACCACCACTACTGCTGCTCCCGAGGAGACCACTGAGACCACTGCAGAGACTACAGCCGCTCCCACCACCGAGGAGCTCCTGGCACAGCATCCCGATTTCCAGTCTAATGACCATGCAGTTGAAAAGGGTGACAAGTCCCCCTCCGAAGCAGTTGTAAATGCAGTATTCGATGAGATGAAGGTGGGCGATATCCGCCTGTTTGAGAGCGAGGACGGCGAGCACCTTTACCTTGTGGTAAAGAACGATATCGAAAAGGATGACAGCTATTTCCAGACTGCAAAGGAATCCCTTCTCTTTGAGATGAAAGAGGGAGATTATGATACCCTTATCGATTCATGGGTAAACGCTCAGAACTATCAGCCCAACAACGCATCCATCAAGCGTTACGATCCCGAAAAGATGTTCACCCAGAGCTGATAAGAAAGAAGTAAAAAAATATACGCAGTTTACGAGATGTAAACTGCGTTTTTTACTATTCTGAAACCTGCTGTTCCGGAACTTGCTGTTCCGAATCTTGTGTTTCTGCTGTTTCGACGGGCTCTGCCCTGTTATCCTGCAGATAAGCCCTGAAAAAGGCAAGGGCGCAATCGTATCTCTCCCTCATCTTTTCCTCGCTCGAACCGAAGGTATCCACAGGAGTGCGGAAGGATACATACAGCTCCTCGTCATCAAGATCTGCTATCCCGCACAGCTCCTTGAAGCGTGTCCCCGAGAGGCGGTAGCCGATCTTTTCCGCATTCGGGTCCCCGGGGAACAGCTTTGTGGCATCATCGAAAACTCCTTCATCCACGCCCAGGAGCTTGTAATCCTCCATGCTGCCGATGACGATTATGGTCGTCCCCGACTGGAACTCTCCCACTATCTTCGTCCTGTCCGCCTGTGCAAGATACTGTGTGGCAGCATCGTCATTGGTATAGGTGGCAGGGGCGTAATAGAGCTTTGCACATTTTTTCCTGTCATGATTGAGGTCATCGGTGTAACCGCTCCATTTTTCCGTTACATCGGATGCGGCGAACTGCATATCATAGCAGTTGTGAAGGAAAAGCACCATCACATCCGGGCGCTCTGCAGTCACATAGTCCCTTATCAGGAAAAACAGCAGGCCTGCTATTATCACTCCCATCACGGTGTGGAATTTGTAGTGATAGAAGAAGTTGTCTATTTTTTCCTTTAATGTATATTCTTTCTTTACAGGCTCTTCCTTTTCGGTGAATTCCTCGCCGTCGGAAAGGCCTTGTTTCATTTTGAGCAATTCTGCCTTTTCATGCATAAGATCGCGCTCATAGGCTCTGCGTTCCTGTTCGTCATGCTTTGCCTGTTCCTTTGCGCGTTCCGAGCTTTCGCGGAGCTCTGCCGCCTTTTCTTCCTTTTTTGCCTCGCTCAGTCTGTCAAGTATTGATCTACCCATGCATACGCCTTCTTATCATCAACAGAACTGTGTGCCTATGCCCTCGTTGGAAAGCAGCTCGATAAGTATGGAATGAGGAACACGGCCGTCTATTATAACGGTCTTCTTCACGCCCCTGCGCACCGCCTCGACACAGCAGTCTATCTTTGGTATCAT
>JAFPYQ010000114.1 GCA_017394475.1 Oscillospiraceae bacterium
ATACCCTACACTGTAATACCCGGTATATCATCCTCCATTGCAGTTCCCGAGCTGGCGGGCATACCCGTTACATCAAGGAAGGAGAGACACAGCTTCCATGTCATCACCGCCCACACCGCCGAAAATACTACAGCTGATGATTTCAGCAGATACGCATCGCTGGGCGGTACACTTGTTTTTCTGATGGGACTCGGAAAACTGGATCTGATAACACAGGGGCTGATCCTGGGCGGCATAAATAAAGATACTCCCGCCGCCGTCATCTCCAACGGAGCCACGAACCGTCAGGTGACAGTCAGGGGCACTGTTGAAAGCATTGCAGAAAAAGCAGCCTCGGAGAATATCCCATCCCCTGCTGTGATAGTGATAGGAACAACAGCAAGATATTCCTTTACCGGGACAATAAAGTCTCCTCTTGGAGGGATGACCATAACCGCTGCGGGCACGGAGCATTTTACCTCAAAGATAAGGGCACTTGCAGAAGAAAAAGGGGCAGCGGTGTCTGAGATAGTCAACATAGAAACAAAGCATATAAACACACCGCTCCTTGACGAAAAGCTGCACAGCATTTTCGTATACGGTATCATAGCTCTTATGAGCGTACACGGTGCAGAGATATTCCTGGAAAGGCTGAAAGTGCTTCATATCGACATAAGGCAGCTTCGTGGCATACGGATAGCCACTGTGGGCAGTGAAACAGCAGCATATCTTGCAGAAAGAGGGATATTCCCCGATATAGTTCCCGACAGATTCGATTCTCTCGGACTCGGGGAAAAGATGATCGCTGAGATCACAGAAAATGAAAATGAAAAGGTGCTTATCCTGGATGCAGTGAGAGCAAAAACCGCACTTACGGATATTCTCGGTGAAAATGACATAATATATGACAATATAAAGATATATGACACGGTCAAGATCAAAGGTGATGCAGTATGTGTCACGGACGATCATATAGTTTTCGGGAGCTCATCGGGAGTCGAAGCCTTCTTTGAAACGGGCTCGGTCATATCCGTCAAAACAGTGCCTGTATGCATCGGGGAGCCCACCGCAAACACCTTGAGAAAATATTATGCCGGTGATATCATCACCGCACAACAACACTGTGCAGACGGTATCATAACCGCAATGATCGATAATACAAAGAGGTAGTATATGCAGAGATTCCGCAGAACACGTTCCACCGAACAGCTTCGCAGGCTTGTGAGAGAAACGGTCATAAGCCCTGCCGATCTTATATACCCCATATTCGTGGTCGAGGGCAGTGACATAAAAGACCCCATAGACACCATGCCCGGGATATACAGGTATTCCATAGACAGACTGAACGAAGTGCTCGATGAGGTAAAGGAAAGTCACATATCGGGAGTTATACTGTTCGGTGTTCCCGACCACAAGGACGAAACCGGCTCCGGGGCTTATGATGACAACGGCATTACACAGCGCGCCATAAGGCATATAAAGAAATACTATCCCCAAACCCTCGTCATAGCGGATGTATGCCTGTGTGAATACACATTACACGGGCACTGCGGATTGGTGTGCGACGGACATATCCTCAATGATGAGACCCTCCCCCTGCTTGCAAAGGCCGCAGTAAGTTATGCTAAGGCAGGAGCAGATATGATAGCCCCCTCTGATATGATGGACGGCAGGATCGGGGCGATAAGAGAAGCCCTCGATGAAAACGGCTTTATCGATACTCCCATTATGGCATACAGTGCAAAATTCGCCTCCGCATATTACTCCCCCTTCCGGGATGCTGCGGATTCAACCCCTGCATTCGGCGACAGAAAAAGCTATCAGATGGATAGTGCAAACGGCAGGGAAGCTGTCAGGGAAATAGAGGAGGATATTGCCGAGGGTGCTGATATCGTTATGGTAAAGCCCGCCCTTGCCTATCTGGATATAGTGCGTACAGCCCGCGACAGATTCAGTCTGCCTGTAGCTGCGTATAATGTCAGCGGTGAATACTCTATGGTAAAGGCTGCGGCTGAAAAGGGCTTTATAGATGAGAAAAGGATAGTACTTGAAAATCTTGTATCGATAAAGCGTGCAGGTGCGGATATCATCATCACCTATCACGCGCTGGATGCAGCCGGATGGCTCAGGGAGCAGATATGAACACAGCAAGATCCGATGAACTGTTCAACAAGGCATCACAGCTCATGCCGGGCGGCGTCAACAGCCCTGTCAGGGCGTTCAGGAGCGTAGGGCGTTCCCCTCTTTTTATCGAAAGGGCATTTTCCGACAGGATAATTGATGCAGACGGCAATGAATTCATCGACTATGTATGCTCCTGGGGGCCCGATCTGTTCGGTCACGCAGAGCCGCACATCACAGATGCGGTAAAAAGCGCATGTGAAAAGGGACTTACCTTCGGTGCCTGCCATGAGGGCGAAGTAATTCTTGCACAAAAGATAAGAACGCACTTTCCGTCCATGGAGCTCCTGCGGCTTGTAAATTCCGGAACAGAAGCCGTTATGAGTGCTGTGCGTGCGGCAAGGGGCGCCACTGGGCGCAGTAAGATCATAAAGTTTGCAGGCTGTTATCATGGTCATTCAGATGGACTGCTTGTAAAAGGCGGCTCGGGACTGCTGACAAATTCACTTCCAGACAGTGCAGGCGTCCCCAGGCAGCTTACCGAAAACACACTGCTTGCCGCATATAATGACACATCCTCTGTGAATGAGTTGTTTGAACAGTACGGCGATGATATAGCAGCAGTAATAGTTGAACCTGTTGCAGCCAATATGGGAGTTGTAGCTCCCCAAAAAGGATTCTTGTCATTTCTCCGTGAAATAACAGATAAAAACGGTTCTGTACTCATCTTTGATGAAGTTATCACGGGCTTTCGCATAAGCGACGGGGGTGCTCAGAAATTATATGACATAGTCCCGGATATGACCTGTCTCGGGAAGATAGTCGGAGGGGGTATGCCCCTTGCAGCCTATGGCGGCAGGAAAGATATCATGGAATGTATCGCCCCGCTGGGCAGTGTCTATCAGGCAGGCACTCTTTCGGGTAACCCTGTGGCAGTTGCAGCAGGTATCGCCATGCTTGAAAATATCGAGCAGCATCCGCAGGTATATGATGATATTGACAGGAAAACAGCTGTTCTTGAACAGGCGGCAGTATCTTCGGGTCTAAATGTGAACCGCGTCGGGTCACTGATGACTGTTTTTTTTACCGATAAGAACGTCACCGATCAGAATACTGCCCTCACCTGCGATACAGAAAAATATGCACGGTTTTTCAATTATCTTCTTGAAAACGGTATCTATACCGCACCGTCACAGTTTGAAGCAATGTTTATCTCTGCAGCTCACAGTGATGAAGATATAGAAAGAACTGCTGATGTGATAAGAAACTATGTAAAGGAGTAACTATAATGGCACAGGATTATGCTGTACTAAAAAAAGGCGGTTTTATGCGGCAGAAGCAGAAGAACTGCTTTTCCCTGAGACTGCGTGTGGTAGGCGGCAATGTGACCGCAGAACAGCTTGCAAAAATAGCTGAGGTTTCCGAAAAATACGGGGATGGCCATGTCCATCTCACATCCCGCCAGAGCATCGAGATACCCTTCATCAAGCTCGATGAGATCGATGCGGTCAAGAATGCCCTTGCCGAAGGGAATGTAGAACCCGGAGTATGCGGTCCCAGGGTGCGCACTATAACTGCCTGTCAGGGAAGCGCAATATGTCCCAGCGGGTGCATAGATACCTATAGTCTGGCAAAGGAGCTGGATGAAAGGTATTTTGCAAGGGAACTCCCACACAAGTTCAAATTCGGCGTAACAGGCTGCCAGAACAACTGCCTCAAGGCGGAGGAAAACGATCTCGGCATCAAGGGCGGCATGAAGGTAGAATGGCTCAAAGACAAATGCATCGGCTGCAAGGTCTGTGTAAAAGCCTGCCGTACAGAAGCCATCTCCTTTTCTGAAGGCATCATCACGGTAGATGCCTCAAAGTGCAACTATTGCGGAAGATGCGCCAAATCCTGTCCTGTTGACGCATGGGATACAGTAAACGGATATATCATCTCCTTCGGCGGGACTTTCGGAAACCACATAGAAAAGGGCGAAGCCATCATCCCGTTTATAGATGATCATGACAAGCTTCTCAGGATATGCGATACTGCCATAGAGTTCTTTGAAAAGAACGCAAAGCCATCGGAAAGATTCAGGCTCACCCTTGAACGAGTGGGATGGGAGCCTTTTGAAAAAGCGGTACTCTCTGCATACAATGAAGAATGATACGGCACGGCTGATATGAGAACTGAATACATTACCACGGATATACTTATAATCGGAGGCGGTACTGCAGGGTGTTATGCAGCCATCACCGCTTCAGAAAACTCCGATAAAAAAATACTCATCTGTGAAAAAGCAGATATACGGCGAAGCGGATGCCTTGCTGCAGGCGTCAATGCCCTCAATGCCTATATAACCGAAGGCCGAACACCTCAGGATTATGCAGATTATTGCCTGAAGGATGCAGACGGCATCGCCAGAGAAGACCTGCTGCTCAGCATATCCGAAAGGCTGAACGATGTGACCCGCAGGCTCGAAGAACTTGGACTCGTTATCCTAAAGAATGAAAATGGCAGATATGTTACAAGAGGAAACAGGAATATCAAGATAAACGGCGAAAATATAAAACCCCTTTTGGCAGGTGCTGCAAAAAGGGCAGAAAATGTAACGGTGATAGATCACATCAACATCTTTGACCTTGATGTGAAAGACAACACTGTATATGGTGCATACGGTTTCGGGATAGAAAATGATGTTTTCTATGTTATCAGGGCTGCTGCAGTCATCATCGCCACAGGCGGTGCAGCAGGCCTGTATAAGCCTAATAATCCCGGATTTTCTCAGCATAAGATGTGGTATCCGCCCTTCAACACCGGTGCAGGATATGCCATGGGCATAATGCACGGAGCGGAGATGACCACCTTTGAGATGAGATTCATAGCACTCAGGTGCAAAAACACCATCGCACCCACAGGGACACTTGCGCAGGGTGTGGGTGCAAAGCAGATAAATATCCTGGGGGATGTATATGAACAGAAATACGGTATCTCCACCTCGGAAAGAGTATACGGCACAGTCTGCGAAAACCATGAGGGCAGAGGTCCCTGTTTCCTTCAGACCCGCGGCATAACAGATGAACAGGACAAGTCACTGCTCAAAGCCTATCTTAATATGGCACCCTCCCAGACGCTGAAATGGATAGAGAGCAAACGGATGCCCTCAGAAGAAAATGTTGAGATAGAGGGAACAGAGCCCTATATCGTGGGCGGACACACTGCCAGCGGTTTCTGGATCGATAACGACCGTCAGACAACCATAAACGGCTTGTTCGCTGCAGGTGATGTGGCGGGCGGCGCTCCGCAGAAATATGTTACGGGGGCACTTGCAGAGGGTGAGATCGCAGCACTTTCCACAATAGCTTATTGTGGGAAGAACAGTTTTCATGAAGCAGACCCCGGGTCTGTAAAAGAGCACTTTGATGAGCTGGAAAGGCACCTTTCCGAAACCGTTTCGCCTTACAGGACCGAGGAGCTCGAAGAGGCGATGCAGACCATAATGGACAATTATGCGGGCGGTATACGGTCAAATTATCGCTACAACAGTGCAGGGCTGGATATTGCCGATCTGCGGATAACAGAGCTGACAGAGCTTACGGAAGCACTTCATGCAGATGATATGCAGGAACTCATGTATATATATGAACTGCGGGAAAGGCTTATAGTCTGCAAAAGCGTCATCGCACACTTGAAAGCAAGGAAAGAAACACGCTGGCACAGCTTTGCGGAGAATACGGATCATCCCGAAAAAAGCGAGGGATTCGGCAGGTTGTTTGTCAATTCCGTGTACGAAAACGGCAGGATAAAGATCATCCTGCGCAGGATAGATGATCGGGAGGCGGTAATATGAGCATATCCATAGACCGCGATAGATGTATCGGCTGCGGCAAATGCCATGATGTATGCCCCGGAACGCTCATCAAAAAAGATGAACAGGGGAAAGCATATATAAAATATCCCAGATACTGCTGGGGCTGCACCTCCTGCCTGAAAGAATGTCCTGTTTATGCCATCAGGTTCTATCTCGGTGCGGATATCGGCGGGAAAGGTGTACTGATGCACACAGAGCGCCACGGAGATATACTTGACTGGATATTTGAACATCCCGACGGGAAAGTTGAGAAGATCCCCATAAATACAAAAGAATCCAACAGATACTAGGAGGAAACATGTCCGGATTATCACATCTTGATGAGCTTGAAGCCGAGGCGATATACATTATCCGCGAGGTGGCAGCAGAATGTGAAAAGCCTGTAATGCTGTATTCCATCGGCAAGGACAGTTCTGTCATGCTGCATCTTGCATTGAAGGCCTTTTATCCCGAAAAGCCGCCCTTCCCCTTTCTTCATGTGAATACAACCTGGAAATTCCGCGAAATGATAGAATTCCGCGACAGAACAGCAGAGAAGCTCGGTATAGAGATCATCGAATACATCAATGAAAGCGGTGTTAAACAGGGTATAAACCCCTTTGATCATGGTTCGGCATATACTGACATCATGAAAACTCAGGCACTCAAACAGGCTCTTACAAAATACGGCTTTACCGCTGCATTCGGCGGTGGAAGGCGCGATGAGGAAAAATCCCGTGCAAAGGAAAGGATATTCTCGTTCCGCAGTGAGAGCCACGCATGGGATCCGAAAAATCAGCGTCCCGAAATGTGGAAGCTGTACAATACAAAGATCAACAAAGGCGAAAGTATCCGTGTTTTCCCCCTTTCCAACTGGACGGAAAAAGATATATGGCAATACATCAAAAGGGAGAATATCGAGATCGTACCGCTATATTTTGCCGCAGAACGCCCGGTGGTGGAACGTGACGGTAACATCATCATGGTCGATGATGACAGATTTCCTCTGCATGAGGGAGAAAAGCCTCAGATGAAGTCAGTGAGGTTCAGGACTCTCGGGTGCTATCCCCTGACGGGCGGTATATATTCCGAGGCACATACCCTTGATGAGATAATAGCCGAAACACTCAGCAGTGTAGAATCGGAGCGAACATCAAGAGTTATAGACAATGAAGCGGCAGGCAGCATGGAACGCAGGAAAAGAGAGGGTTATTTCTGATGAAGGGTCTACTTAAATTTATAGCCTGTGGAAGTGTGGATGACGGCAAGTCAACGCTCATAGGGCATATCCTGTATGATGCGAAGCTGCTGTATGCCGATCAGGAAAATGCTCTCGAGCTTGACAGCAAGGTAGGCAGCAGGAACGGCAAGATAGATTATTCCCTTCTGCTCGACGGCCTTATGGCAGAGCGCGAGCAGGGCATCACCATAGACGTGGCTTACAGATATTTTTCCACCGAAAAGCGCAGCTTTATCGTGGCAGATACCCCCGGCCATGAGGAATACACGAGGAATATGGCTGTAGGTGCATCCTTTGCTGACCTTGCAGTCATCCTTATAGATGCATCACAGGGACTTCTTGTCCAGACCCGCAGGCATGCAAGGATATGCTCACTCATGGGCATCAGGTATTATGTATTCGCCGTAAACAAGATAGACCTGGTAAATTACAGCAAAGAACGTTATGACAAGATATCGGAGGATATATGGAAGCTGGCACATGAACTGAGTCTGGAAAACATAAAGATCATACCTGTCAGTGCATCCGAGGGAGATAACGTAGCTTATCGTTCTGATAAGACCGACTGGTATGGCGGTGAAAGTCTGCTGGAATATCTTGAAAATGTGAATATTGCCAATACTGCCCTTGAACAGGGCGCTTACATGCCGGTTCAGAGAGTATGCCGTCCCGACCGTACTTTCAGAGGTTTTCAAGGACAGATAGAATGCGGCAGCTTTTCTGTCAATGATAAGATCACTGTCATCCCCGGCGGTGAGACTGCTGCCATAAAGGAGATACTCGTTGCAGGAAAAAGCTCCGAAACAGCCGCCGCAGGTCAGCCTGTTACTATAGTCACGGACCGCGAGATAGATATTTCCCGGGGAAGCATCATCAGCAGGAACAGCGGTATTTTCCCCTGCAGGGAATTTGAGACACTGTTGTTGTGGATGGATGACGGCCGACTTTCTGCAGGGGATGAGTACCTTGTAAAGATCGGGACCAAACTCATTCCGGGAACTGTCACAGAGATAATGTATTCTGTGGATATAAACTCAGGCGAAAAAAGAACTGTATCCTCTGTGGGAAAGAATGATATAGCAGGCTGCCGCATCACTTTGGCGGAGGCCGTGGCTGCAGATACCTTTGCAAAACACCGCACTATGGGAGAACTTATCCTTATCAACAGGGTATCAAATATGACATCCGCCTGCGGAGTAATAACGAAAGCTGAGCAAAGTGACACCGGACACCGTGAAAGGGCATCGTTTGTAAAGGGAGAACTCAGTGCAAGAGGAGATGTATTCGAAGAATTCAGATATGATGTAAAAAGTCTGAATGTGTTCAAGTATTTCTCTGCAAATTCCACATACACCATAGGGGATGAAGTCCCTGTCAAGGGCGAGAGCTACAATTATCCAGACAACTTTGACATACTCATTCTGAGGGATGATATCTGCGTTTACATCCGCGACAGAAAGGTATCGGATATACAGGATATCAGTAAGTACAGATACAGCGGTCATCCTGTGATAAACGGCAGGGGATTTGCCATAGACATTCATTCCGACAGTGAATTCACAGACTTTATAGAAGGATATCGCAGAACAGAAAATGCAGACAGAAGCGAGTTTTTCAAAAAATATATGACATTTGATACATACAGGAAGATAATACTGTAATGATGTTATAGATCCTGTTGTCATAGGATGATGATGTTGTTTATGGGGATTCAGGCTATCTCGGTGTTTCCGAACAGGATACGATCAAGAATAA
>JAFPYQ010000115.1 GCA_017394475.1 Oscillospiraceae bacterium
GGATTCCGAGGATATCCAGGAATGTGTAGAGGGCTTTGTTTCAAGAGTGTTCAAGGAAGTTCTTTCCGTGGATGTTCCCCTGCCCCTCCCCCGCCTCACCTTCAAGGATGCTATGGAGCGCTACGGTTCGGATAAGCCCGACACTCGCTTCGGCTTTGAGATAACAGATATATCCGAAACAGTAAAGGATATTGATTTCGTTGTGTTCAAGGATGCTCTTGCAAACGGCGGCTCTGTCCGTGCGATAAATGTAAAGGGCGGTGCGGCTGTTTACACCCGCAAGGAGATAGACAAGCTGGTAGAACACGCAAAGGGCATCGGCGCAAAGGGCCTTGCATACATCCGCTGGGCAGATGAACCCAACTGCTCCTTCAAGAAATTCCTGGGCGAGGGCGATCTTGAAAAGATACTCGCTTCAATGGATGCCGAAAACGGCGACCTGGTACTCATCTGTGCGGACAAGACTAAGACAGTCCTCTCCGTACTGGGTGCTCTCCGTCTTATCTGTGCCAAGAAACTGGATGTGATAGATGACAGCAAGTACAACTTCCTCTGGATAACAGAGATGCCCTTCTTTGAATTTGATGATGAGAACAATACCTGGGTAGCAGCTCACCATCCCTTCACTATGCCTATGGAGGAATGTCTGGACATCCTGGAGAGCGATCCTGCAAATGTCCGTGCAAAGGCATGGGACCTCGTGCTCAACGGCACCGAGCTTTCAAGCGGCTCTATGCGTATAACCGATTACGAGCTGCAGCAGAAGATGTTCTCCGCACTGGGTCTCACCGATGAGGAGATAGCTGCAAAATTCGGCTTCCTTGTGGATGCATACCGTTACGGTGCGCCTCCTCACGGCGGTATGGGCATCGGTCTTGACCGTCTTGCCATGATAATCTGCAACGCACAGTCACTGCGCGATGTTACCGCATTCCCGAAGGTACAGAACGCATCCGAGCTCATGTCGGGCTGCCCCTCTCCTGTGGATAAGGAGAACCTTGATGTGCTGGGCATATCCGTGAAGGAAACGCCCGCAGAGTGAGCCTGTGAAGCTGTGAAACTTTAATAATGCTCCCTGCCCGATAAACGAGGTGATCATAATGAGCAGTTCCAACGATAAAAGGATAAATATCGCCGCGCTTTCGCTGGTGATACTTTCTGCTGCCGTCCTTCTGCGGCACACCGCAAAGGACTATCCCGTAAAGGTGCAATGCAAGTGGGCTGCACAGATGATCGCCGACAAGCTGCGCAACGAGACAGGAAAGGTTCGCATACTGCAGAATGATGAGATGTTCATCTACCGCGGTCAGGGAGTATTTGAATACAGGTTCAGCATAAGGAACGGACTGCTGTGCCGTTATCCCAAATCATCCAGGGATACGGTACCCCGCCCTCTGGTGCTGCTGAAAGTCCCCTATATCAATGTATACAGGACGGATATGTACACCTATTCCATCAACGTGGGCGGGTATGCAGAACGCACGGTAACGGTCAGGAAGACCGCAGATGTGCAGATAGAAATGGTAAAATAACATGGGGAACACCCCGGTAAGAGATAAAGTGAAGAGAGAATGAAAAGGGACAAGACCGCTATACTGGCAGCCATCCTGTGCACGATGACTGTCTTTGCACCTGTGTCCGCAGACAGCAGATGCATATCGCAGGCAGTGATAAAAACTGCAGGCGCTCAGAACTATGCAAGATCAAGGGATATATCAAAGGCTGATATAACTCTTTCAGATACATCATTCAGCTACACC
The DNA here is from genome assembly GCA_017394475.1 of Oscillospiraceae bacterium. GTDB lineage: Bacteria > Bacillota > Clostridia > Oscillospirales > Ruminococcaceae > Huintestinicola. Next base: position 1,761 of record JAFPYQ010000115.1, read on the forward strand.
GGCAGCGAGATAAAGCCGTCGGTGACAGTCATACTCAATTATGAGGAGCTTGTGGAAGGCAAGGACTACAGGCTCATATATTCAGACAATATCGAACAGGGAACGGCATCCGTGACCATAAGGGGAAAGGCAAGGTACAGAGGGACTGCAAAAGTGACCTTTGAGATAACCCCGGCAGCCCCGGATGAAATAGAGCACCTTAAAGCCACGGGCATGACCTCATCGGGGTACACCCTGCGCTGGAGCAAAGCGGAAAATGCCGCCTCCTACAATGTGTACCGCATGAACAGCAAGGGGCAGTGGAAGCTCTACCGCAGGACAGACAAGACCTCTCTGGAAATATCCGGTGAGAAGCCCGGCAAAAAGGCGATGTTCAGAGTATGCCCCGTATCTGCTTCGGGAGAAAAGGGAAAGTCCATCACAGGCAGGTTCTCCACCAAGCCCGATATGGTGAAGGCTCTCACCGTTTCCTCGGACAATATCAAAAACGAGCTGCATTTTTCCTGGGACAAGGTATCGGATGCGGATAATTACCAGATATTCTGGTCGGATAAGCAGAATGGATCATACAGGCTTTTCCGAGAAATAAGCGGCAAGGATACATCCGTTTCCGTCAGCCGTTCCCTTCTGCCTGAGTCGGAAAAGATATGGTTTTCCGTCAGGGCTGTGAATAATGTCACGGGAGGCAGTGTAAAGGGCGTGCTGTGCTCTCCCAAAACACCTGTCACCAACGGGATAAAGCAGATAAACGACGTGCTTTCGGGATATAAGAATTCAAAGAGCCTTACTGTCCTCAATGGTCAGGGATTCTCCCTCACTCCCGACCAGAGCTCCCGTCTTATGTATCAGCTCACCTATCTCGGAGGAGATACGGGCTACCTGCTCTATGACATAGACAGCGGCAGAGCCGTTGCCTACAATGCGGACACCTATTTCAACACCGCAAGCACGGTAAAGCTGCCCTATACCTTCTATTCCTTCAGGCAGATGGACAAGAGCGATACCATCACCCCGGACACTTATATCACACTTTATGCCGAGGACAAGCACGGCGGCTCGGGAGTGCTGCAGTACCGACAGACAGGCACTCAGTACACTATCCGCAATGTGATAGAGCATATCGGCAAATACAGCGACAATACAGGCTATTATATGATGCAGCACACCTTTGGCTTTGACGGCTACCGCAGCTATATCGCGAGCCTGGGAGCTACGCCCAATGTTACTCCCACAAGACGCTGGGGCGTGGTGAGCGCCTGCGACAGTGCAAGAGAACTGGTGGATATGTGGGATTATCTCAACAACGGCAAATACCGCGATCTTGCAAAGCAAGTATTCTCTACCACCTGTGCCGCTGATTTCAGGGCCGTTCTTGGCAAGAAATACACCGTTTACGAAAAGAGCGGCTGGACCAATGTGATGTACAACGAAACTGCTCTTGTAGAGGCAGAGCATCCCTACATCATAATCTGCCACTCCAACAGGCGCAGCGCCGCAAGGATGAACAACGTGGCACTCATCTCCGAGGAGATACACAACGCCATGTATCAGTAAACCGCAGCTATACAGGTCATAACGATATGACTAAGGAGCGATCGTATTGAACAATTACCCCAATTACCCGAACTATAACGGATATAGTCCCGACATTGCATATCAGGGCTATGCTGCCGTACAGACCGACAGCAGACCCATAGTGCCCGACCCTGTGGAGAAAAAGAACATCAAGAAGCACCTGGCGGGCACATTCACATTTGCCCTGCTGCATAATGCGGGCTCGTTCGTTCTGGCTCTCGTGGCTTTTACCATGCTGACTGTCATGGGCTATGAGTTCAGGACTACAGCAGACGGCACGGATATAGTGGACTGGGTATACGGACTGGCAGGGACGCTCCCGTCTATCATCATGTGTACCGTTCTTTTCATATCCGACAAGAGCATCAACAAGTACAGGCTCGATGACTATGTCCGCACGGACAAGCTGTCACCTTCCTTCTTAGTGGGATTTCTATGTGTTCTTGGCGCGGGATATCTGGCATGTATACTCATACAGTCGGGTGTCATGTCCCTTTTCGCACTTTTTGACTACTCCCCTCTTTCCGAGGACTACTATACCGAAACAGACCTTACTCCCGCCTATCTTGCCCAGGAATTCCTCACAGCAGTCATACTGGCGCCTATATGTGAGGAGATAATGTACAGGGGCGTTATCATGCGCCGCCTTTCAAATGTGTCCCAGACCTATGCCATCTTTGTTTCGGCATTCTTCTTCGGGGCTATGCACGGGAATCTCCTGCAGCTCATACTGGGCTTTGTCATAGGTGTCATTTTCGCCTATGCCGATCTTAAGGCAAATTCCCTGATACCCTCCATCATAGGTCACATGCTTGTAAACTTAACTGCCACCAGCAGCAGCTTCTTTGAATATTTCTTCAACAAGGATGTGGCTGACACCGCATTCATGATAACCGTCATCGTATGGGGAGTTATAGGCATCATCGCGCTGCTCATCATGATATTCAGCGGAAAGATAAAGATACCTCAGAACCTCAAATACCACAAGAACCGCACGACACCCATCGCACTGACCTGCATATCATTCTATCTGAATCTTGTGCTGTACATCATATTCATAATAAAGGCAATGGGTCCGCTGACGGAAAAGATGAAAGACTGAGGACTATGCAGGGACTTATAATGGACTGCCTGGGCGGGCAGTATACTGTTGAATGTGACAGTGAGCTGTATATATGCAAGGCAAGGGGAGTTTTCCGCAACAAGGACATCACCCCCTGCACCGGGGACAGATGCGAATTTTCCGATGGCGTGATAACGGATATCCTGCCGCGGAAAAACCATATCATCCGCCCGCCTCTTGCAAATATCGATGTGATGGTATTCGTGGTATCCACCTGTGAACCATCTCCCAATCTGCTGCTGCTCGATAAATTCATAGCAGTCTGTGAGTATATGGATATCACCCCTGTGGTGGCGCTCACAAAGAACGACCTTGCCACCAATGAGGCTATACCCGATATCTACCGCAGCATAGGCATAGATGTGATAGTCAGCAACCGCGAGGACAGGGAGAGCATCGCCCCGCTCATATCCATGATAGAGGGGAAGATATGCGCTTTTACGGGGAATACGGGCGTAGGCAAATCCACCTTGCTCAATTTCCTTTCCCCCGACCTTGAATTGGAGACCGCACACATAAGCCGCAAGCTGGGGCGCGGCAGGCACACCACCCGCGTTTCAAGGCTCTATTCGCTTTTCGGCGGTTATGTGGCTGACACACCCGGATTTTCATCCTTTGATACCGACAGGTATATCCTGATCCCGCAGGATAAGATACAATACTGCTTCCGCGAATTTGACGGATATATCGGGAAATGCAGGTTTTCCGACTGCAGCCACTGCAAGGAACAGGGCTGTGCGGTATCCGGAGCCGCATCAGAGGGTGCAATACCCCGCTCCCGCTATGACAGCTATCTGCAGATGATGGATGAAGCCAGGAGCCGTAAATTATACAAATGAAGAAATGTATCATAGCAGGCGGGGGAGACCCATGCCTGATACCACATAAAGATGCACTTTACATCGCAGCGGACAGAGGTCTTGTGCTGCTGCGCGGCAATGGCATCGAACCGGACCTTGTCATCGGGGATTTTGACAGCACCTCATACCCGCAGGATATCTCGCCCGAAAGGATATTAAAGCTTCCTGTGGAAAAGGATGACACCGATACCATGTATGCGGTGAAGGAAGCCCTCTCCATGGGCTGCGATGATATCGAACTGTACGGCTGCACAGGCGGCAGGCTCTCGCACACCATCGCCAATATCCAGACATTGAGGTACATCCGGGAACACGGCGCATCCGGGCGCATCATATCAGATGACAGCGTTGTCATGCTCATTTCATCCGGAGAGATCCGCACTTTCCCACAGCACTCGGAGTCGGATATACTCTCCGTTTTTGCACAGAACAGGGCTCAGGTGGAAATACACGGCTGCCTTTACAGCGGCAGATATGAACTTGACTGCACATTCCCCCTGGGAGTGAGCAACAGGATAACGGATAAAGAAGCTGTGATCCATTCGGAAAGCGGAGAACTGCTTGTAATACATGAATTCCATGATACAAGCGATCTTTTACATAAATGCTGACGTTTTTGCGTCACGACAAGGGAAACACAGGCTACAGGAGGCTTCGCAATGGCGAAAAAAGGCATAAAGATCGCCGCCACATATTTCATCACTTTCTTTGTGACTCTGGTAATAATCGGCGGTGTAGGCTTTGTTATCATGAACCGCTATGCACAGACACAGGCAGCAAAAAACTCTGACACAACGGAAACAGATCTTTCCTACAATGAGGAGGATATGGGCATGACTGTCCTGGGTGTATATGACGGGGCAGAGCGTGAGAGCGGAGTATGCTTCTATATATTCCACCTTTCGGGTATCCAGGAAAAGCTCTATGTTATGCCGCTGCATGCCGATCTTGCAGTAGGTTCCCAGACACTTTACTCCCTTTACCGCGAAGGCGGTGTGACAGCAGTGCAGGGTGCACTGTCGGGTGCCCTCAAACTCAATGTGGAAAAGTACATCATGATCACCGGACAGGGCTTCAACAATTTCTCGGAGGCCTGCGGAAATATTTCATACGTTGTCCCCTATAATCTTCTCTACTCCGGCGAGGATGAATCCATCATCGTCAAGGAGGGCGAACAGATACTTGATACCAAGAACCTGCGCAAGGTGCTCACCTTCCCGGAATACAAGGATGGCGAGGAGGAGCGTGTCCATGTAATGGGCGGTCTTGCTGTGGATCTTATCAACAACGGCTGCACATCCACCTTCCGCTCAAATCTTGACGATGTATACGAATCCCTCATAAATGCGGGCTCCATAACCAATATCAGCGAGTATGACTTCAATGACATACAGCCTGCAACAAAGCATATCATAAGGCTCAATTCCGCTCCTGCCACCCTTCTCCTGCCCTCGGGCTCCTATGATGAGAACGGCCACTTTGTGATGGACAGCGGATTCATCGATTCACTCCCTTCAAGATTTGACAAATAATATATAAAGTATTATTTCAGAGCCGACGGTACTGCTGTAACGGACAGTTAAAAGATAATAAGCAATATTACGTTTAAATTTGACAAATA
>JAFPYQ010000116.1 GCA_017394475.1 Oscillospiraceae bacterium
AGCGATGGATACAGCAATGTAAACGGGATATCAAGGAGCAGAGACATGAAAGCTAAAAAAATAGTTTCTCTGATATCTGCAATAAGCGTATTGGTAATCGGGATAGCAATAATAATTCTTGCTGTCATTGATGTGAAGCTGCCAATGCCATTATGGACAGTATTTGGAGTGTGCGATCTGATCAATGCTGTCATGCTCATTACAAACTTTAAGCAGAAAGATCAGGGCAGAAGATAAAGCAGAAACATATCACGATCTCAACAGCAAGGGCGACCTTGCTGTTTTTCGGTATCCGTCTGTGGTGCAGGGCTTGAAAAGGATAAAGCCACTGCTTTTCACGATCGGGATAGTCTATTGCATTTGTGTCCGTAATATGCTATAATTGTCGGTAATGATACTCAGAAAGCGGTGAAGCGTTATGAAGATGTACAGGCTCATAGGCATCCTTTCCATACTTCTGCAAAAGGATAAGGTCACATCTGCCGAGCTGGCGGAGAAATTTGAAGTGTCCCGCAGGACGATACTTCGTGATATAGATACTATAAGCATGGCGGGGATACCGCTGGTATGCGAACAGGGGCAGGGCGGCGGCATATCTATCATGGATGGATACAAGGTTGATCGGACTATTCTTTCATCTGATGATATGCAGGCGATATTGTCGGGGCTCAAAAGCCTTGACAGTGTGAGCGGTACCAACCGCTATCGCCAGCTCATGGAAAAGATATCTGCGGATAATATGGATATAGTGAACGGTGACGATCATATCATCATAGATCTGTCAAGCTGGGACAAATCTGCCGTATCGGGCAAGATAGAGCTGATAAAGAGTGCCATGGAGCAGGACAGGATGATATCATTCCGCTATTTTTCACCCACAGGGGAGAGCGAACGCCGTATAGAGCCCTATCATCTTGTTTTTCAGTGGTCATCGTGGTATGTATGGGGATACTGCACCGAGCGTGAGGATTACAGGCTGTTCAAGCCCACCCGTATGACAGGGCTGCGGATGACGGAGGACAGCCGCGTTCAGAGGGATGTCCCCCGTTATGACCGCGATAAGATGAGCCATTCCGATGGAGAGGTGGAGGCCACAGTCAGGTTTGACAAGTCCATACGCTGGCGGATAATAGATGAGTTCGGCGCGGAACGGATAAAGTATGACGACAGCGGGGACATAGTGATCACCTTCACCTGGTCGGATAAACGCTCGTTCTTTCTCTATGTCCTCACCTTCGGGGAAATGGCGGAGATCATCGCGCCGACGGAGTACAGAGGCGAATTCAAGGAGCTCCTTGGAAGTATCATAAAAAAATATCCCACCGGGATCTGAATATGACATACTTGTGTCACCTTTGATATGGTATAATGATTTTACAATATGAAAGGAGCAGATACAATGGATATGGATCACAATGTAGTACAGATGGAGGAAAAGCGCATCGCAGGCTTTACAGCCCGTACATCAAATACTTCACCGGACATGGGAGCAGTCATAGGCGGGCTCTGGCAGAGGTTCTTTGCAGAAGGCTACGGGGTGCTCGACAAGGTGAACGGAAAGACTCTGGGTATATATACCGATTATGAGAGCGACGAAACAGGCGGCTATACATTCATGACCGCATGTGAGGTAAAGGGAGAGGTGCCCGAGGGTCTGACCGAGCGCATCATCCCCGCAGGGAAATATGCACGCTTTGTCATCAGAGGGAATATGATGACAGTGGTGGGTGAATTCTGGCAGGCTTTGTGGCAGATGAAGCTGGACAGGGCATTTACCTGCGATTATGAGGAATATCAGAACTCCGATCCCGAAAACTGCGAGATACACATCTATATCAGTCTGAAATGAGGTGTTTGTATGCCAAGACCTACCACCAAAGAAGACCTTCTTACACTGTCAGCGGAAAATTTTGCAAAACTCACAGAGCTTGCCGACAGCATGACAGAGGAAGAACTGGCGGCTCCCTTTGATTTCTCGGAGGATAAGAGCAGGAAAGAAGCTCACTGGCAGCGGGACAAGAACCTGAGGGATGTTTACATACATCTCTATGAATGGCACAGGCTGCTGATAAACTTTGTGGGCTCAAACATGGACGGGAAGAATATAACATTTCTCCCCGCACCCTACAACTGGAAAAACTACGGCGATATGAACAGGGCGTTCTGGCAGTCCCATCAGCAGACGGAGACGGACAAGGCAAGGGAAATGCTGGAAGGTTCACATAAGCAGGTGATGGAACTGGCTGAAAAGCTGACCTCCGAAGAGCTTTTCACAAGGGGATATTTTGACTGGACAGGGAACAATGCACTTGCGTCATACTTCATAAGCAATATGTCATCACACTATGACTGGGCTGTAAAAAAGCTCAGAGCACACAGAAAGAAGGTAAGGGGCAAATGAGTGAGATAATTCGCAGGGATATAAGTGAGGAATGGGCACATTCGGGCATCATCAAGGCAGGGGACTACTGTTTTCTCAGCTATTGTGTGGGGAATATCGGCGGCACAGTGGAGGAGCAGATAAACGGTGCATTTGATGAGATGGAGCGCAGGCTGGCGATATTTGACCTGACCCTTGAAAATGTGGTGCAGATGGACTGTCTGTTCAGGGATGTGTGGAATATACCGGTGATGGAAAAGGTCATAAAGGAACGCTTCAACGGGAAATATCCCGTTCGCAAGTCTATACAGACCGAATTTGCTCATGTAGGCGGCGGCAGTGGGCTCCATTTTCAGGCCGATGCAGTGGCATACTGCGGAAAGTAGTGCGATCATGGCTTTTGATTTTAAAAAGGAATACAAGGAATTCTATATGCCGCCGAAGACGCCTGTGATCGTCACGATACCGCAGATGAACTATATCGCAGTCCGGGGCGAGGGTGATCCGAATACAGAGGGCGGGGCATACAAGAAGGCCATAGAAAAGCTGTACGCCGTGGCATATACGATCAAAATGAGCAAAAAGAGCGGTCGTCAGATGGATGGGTACTTTGACTTTGTGGTGCCGCCGCTGGAAGGGTTCTGGCAGCAGGATAACACCCCGGAGATAGACTATGCTCATAAAGAGAGATTCAAGTGGATCTCTGTGATACGACTGCCGGATTTTGTTAAGAAAGATGATCTTCAAAGGGCAGTTTCCGAGGCACAGAGCAAAAAGGGGACTGACCTTTCCGATGTGGAGTTCTTCTCATGTGACGAGGGCGTATGCGTACAGTGTATGCACATCGGCTCCTATGACAACGAGCCTGCCACAGTGCAGCTCATGCATGAATATATGGAAAAGCAGGGATATGTTCCGGATATTACCGAAAGCCGTCTGCATCATGAGATATATCTTTCAGATGCACGGCGTGTGGCACCGGATAAACTGAAAACAGTGATAAGACATCCTGTGAGAAAGGCGGGCGGGCAAAGCCCGCAGTTACCTCGTTGGTTCTCTTGAATAAAACGCTTTTTTAACACTCGGTAGGTGTTTGGGCTTTGGACTGTATCAACAGTCCTTTTTAGCCGGATGCTTGAAAAGCATTCGCGTAACCGTAGCTTTCTTGTGGATGCACCCGATACTTCAAAGCTTGCTTTTAACAAGCAAGTGTGAGCCGCAGGCTCATTTCCATTCAGTAGGAGATTGAACTCCTACTGAATGGAAATATGGAACCCGCCGCCTTAGAGGCGGGGGACATAGCTTGCGGTTATAATAAACCCGACAGGCAATGTGCCTGTCGGTAATGTATTATTCCTTTACGCCGCCTATGGTCATACCTGCAACAAAGTAT
>JAFPYQ010000014.1 GCA_017394475.1 Oscillospiraceae bacterium
GAAAAAAGAAAAGGGCTGAAATTCATTTTCACAGGTGATACATCACCCTGTTCATCCCTTACGGATGCCGCAGAAGGCGCTGATCTTATGATATGCGAGGGCACATACGGGGATGATGCGTTCCTTCAGCTGGCCTCAGAAAGAGGGCACATGACCTTTTCCCAGGCTGCACAGTGTGCACGGGATGCCCATGTGAAAGAGCTGTGGCTCGCCCATTATTCACAGCGCATCTCTGACCCTGAGGAATGCCTGCACTTTGCGTCCGACATTTTCCCGAACACTGTCTGCGGGTATGACGGAATGAAAAAAACTCTTGTATTCTGACAGCTCTATGAAAGGATGAGTAAATGGAACTTCGTTTACTTGAATATTTCCTCACAGTAGTCCGCGAGGAAAACATATCACGGGCGGCGGAAGTGCTCCATGTCACACAGCCTACCCTCAGCAGGCAGATGAAGGAGCTTGAAGAAGAACTGAATACCACACTGTTTATCAGAGGAAAGCGCCTCACCCTTACAGATTCGGGCGTTATGCTGCGCAGGCGTGCAGAAGAAGTTGTAACGCTTATGAACAAGATAAACAGCGAGTTCAGAGAGCAGGAGGAGATAAGCGGCATTATCTCCGTAGGCAGCGGCGGCCTTATGGCTGCAAATGTGCTCCCCGAGCTGATAGAGCATTTCCGTGAACGCTATCCGCTGGTGAGCTTTGAGATGATAACGGGAAATGCGGACAATATCAAGGAGCGGCTTGAACACGGGGTACTGGATTTCGGTATCCTTCTTGAACCTGTGGATGTGGGTAAATTCGATTACCTGAGGCTCCCTGTCAGGGAGGTTTGGGGAGTGCTGCTGCCCGCAGGGCATGAGCTTGCAGCCGAAAAGAACGTAACACGGGAAAAGCTCATGAAGCTGCCTTTGGTGGTAACGAGCCGCACAGCACTCAGGAGCGAGATAGAAGAATGGCTGCGCTGCCCTGTTTCAGAACTGGATATCGTGGCGACCCACAATCTTATCAACAACGCTGCACCACTGGCTGAGCGGGGTATCGCCTGTGTCCTCACGATAGAGGGCGCTGTGGATATGTTCGACCCTGCCCGTTTTGCATTCCGTCCCCTGAGTCCTGCCCTGACAATGTCCTCCGTACTGGCATGGAAAAAACTCAGTCCCTATTCGGGAGCGGCAGGAAAATTCCTTGAATATATCTCTACGGTATACGATCATATCTGATAAACATCAAAAAGTATACATTATTTGCATACCAAAGTATAAAATATAAGCATTTTACATATCACGATTTTTGTGATATAATGAGTTCAGATGATAAAGCTGTACTCATTTTTGGAGGTATGCAGATGAAAGTGACTATACCCGAGATAAACGACAACGAGGTCACGGATATCCTGAGATATTCGGGAATGGCGGATGCGGATATAAGTTCATTCCTTGAAAACAACAGCGACAGCTGCTCCGAAAAGATGAGGATACTGCGCAGGACACGAAATTCTCTGCTTGATGCGATACACGAAAAGCAATCAGCCCTGGACAGGCTTGATTATCTCATCTGGTGTACCGAGCGCAGGGCTAACGGAGGAGCAAAATGAACGATCTGATCTCTATGGTGCTGTCTGTCATTTTTGCGGTAATGCTCTCTGGCTGCGGTAATACTCAGCCTGCAACTGATAAGGCAGAGCAATATGACCACACAGTGACAACAGAACAAAAACAGACCACACAAAGCAAAAAAGATACTGTTACCGAGGACAGAAAGGCCGTATCCGATACCGTGAAGGCCGATAACACAAACTCAGACAACAGTGACACTCTCATCGTGTATTTTTCACGGACGGGAAACACCGAAAAGATAGCTGCCCACCTTACAGAGCTGACAGGGGCGGACACCTATGTTATAACAGCGGCTGTCCCCTATACAGATGAGGACATAGAGTACAATAATGACAACTGCCGTGCTAACAAGGAACAGAATGACAAGAGCATCCGACCGGAGATAGTAGACAAGTTATCCTCCATCGATGATTATGACACTATATTCCTCGGCTATCCTATATGGTGGGGGGAGGAACCCCGTATAATCGACACATTCCTTGAAAGCTACGACTTTTCCGAAAAGACGGTCATCCCCTTCTGCACATCCGGCAGCAGCGGAATAGAAACAAGCGAAAGGAATATCGCGGAGCTGACAGATATCGGCGAACTTGTAAAGGGAAAACGATTTGCCGCAGGTGCATCAAAGGAAGATGTAAAGGAATGGTATGATATGCTGCCCATCGGGAACAAAAGCAATGAAAACAAGATCACACTATCGGTAAACGGAAATACACTGTCAGTCACCCTTGCAGATACCGATGCGGCAAAGGAGCTTTCTCAAAAACTGAAAGATGGTGCGGTAACGGTCGATCTCAAAGAGTACGGCGGTTTTGAAAAGGTCGGAGCTCTGCCTTGGTCACTGACAACAAGCGATGAGAACACAGAAACAAAACCCGGCGATATCATGCTCTATCAGGGCGACCAGATAACCATATTCTACGGGTCGAATACATGGAGCTATACAAAGCTTGGGACCATAGATGATGTCACAGCCGATGAACTTGAAAAGTTACTCAGCGGCAAAAATATCACAGTAACACTGTCATAACGGAGGAATA
>JAFPYQ010000117.1 GCA_017394475.1 Oscillospiraceae bacterium
CAGTCCCAGTCCCGAGATCGTTATTCAGTATACCATCCAGGACAGCATAGAAAAAGGAAAAGAACAGCAGCGCTGCTGCCATTCTGAAAATATATCTTTTCCACAGCTTTTCAAGGGTGATCTGTTTTCCGCTTTCCAGCAGCAAAGCCCCGGAGACCATCACAAAGCAGGGGACAGCCCATTGACACAGATTTCTCAGTCCTTGCATCAGAAAGTGTTCGGAAACAGTTCCTGCATAAGCATCTGCCGCATAGAAAGTATGCAGCATTACAACTGCGATACAGGCTAAAGTCTTTATGCGCTCGGGATATCGGTATTTTTCCGATGTCTTTCCATCACTGTTTGCATCAGCAGTATACATCAGTTAAAAAGCCCCTCATCACCGATACAGCCGCGGTCCGGATCGTCAGAAGTCTCTGTGGGAACTGTTTCGGAAGACTGTTCTGTTATTTCCTTTTCGGTCTGTTCTGTCACAGTGGTAAGCTTGGTCTCGGATGCGGTGATGCTCTCGCTCTCCTGAGTCTTAACAGCCTCTGCGGACTGTGCCGCCGGAAGCCCCTTTTCATCAAGTACGATATGCTTGCTCTCTACATCTTCATCCTTCTCGGCAAACATGATAAGGCTCTTGCCGCCGTCAAATTTTATAAATACCTTAAAAGCGCCATCACCCGAAACAGGGATGACCACATCTTCATCACTTATAGTTTCATCGGATGAGTATTCATAACCGTTGTCGTTCTTTACTGTTATTGAAGTAATATCGAGATCTGTGTAGTTATTAAGTATCACATCATGTGTGACAGCAGATGTGGTCACCTCAGTGATCTCAGCAGTTGTTTCCGATACTATCGATACCGATTGTGTATCGGTCTCTGCGGCAGAGCTGCTTGTGCAGCCTGATAAAAGCAAAATGCCTATTACAGTCGAAAAAGCCGCAATGCGGCTCATACTATGTTCCATTTTATCACCTTAGTCAGTAAATTCACTTGTAACATTATCCCACATCACACAGCTGCTCAGTGTCCTTTTCAGAAGGAAATCCGTAAACACTATACGCATCGTCTGAGTGGAAAGACGATTTTTCGTCATCATTCTGAAAGGGCTCTCTGTATGGGAATTCATAACGATATAACTGCTGTCATCCGTTATGTCCCTTGCCCTGAAATGAGAGAACCCGTCCTCATTATAGAACCTTGCCTCGAGCATTCCGAATCTCTTTGTAGACAGCGACTGGACATAGTTATCCCCATCCTCGAGTATCACAGGGATACACGTACTTTCGGGCAGACCGTCAAATGTACTGTAAATATCATCGACAGTCACATCTTTTATTATTATCTTATCATTAATAATAATATTCATTGAGCACCGCCGTCCATTGGTCAGAGATATCTCAGCTCATGCTTTCATTCTCTTCGGCAAGAAGTTTTTTCTCTTTCATTATCCGCAGCGTAGTCTTGTACCAGCTGTCCCATTCACCGTTTGGCATATCATGCACGAATACCAGTGATTCTTCGGGCATTTCTGCGGTGATGAGCCCACCGTACCAGCTGTATCTCGTATCTATCATGCCGTCATAGCAGACAAATCCCGAAAAAAGAACATTCAGATCTGCGGTAGTCAGATCCTTGAATCTATCATTGACCGAAATACTTACTGTTTTCATATCGAACCTTTACATTTTCATCTGCGAATTATCCTGTTCTCACAGATGATCATATCCATTTTTATATCATATTCCTCACACGGGATCTCATCAAACAGCAATTCACCATAGGTAAGCCCCACCTTGATGATATCCCTGCCATAAAGAAATCTGTCATAATAGCCAGCCCCATACCCCATGCGGGCCATACCGGAGGAAAAAGCAACTCCCGGTACCAGGCAGATATCCGCAGAATCAAGACGCTCACAGCCTTCATCAGGCTCATATATGCCATAAGCACCTTTTTTCAGATCCCGCAGACCATGTATCACAAAAAAAGTCATCTCATGCTTTTTTATGTCACACCTGGGAACTGCAACAGTCTTACCGCATCCTATGGCATATTCTATCATTCCGGTAGTGCTTACCTCCGAGCCGAATGATATATATGCAAATATGCTCTTTGCCTGCAAAAAGGCCTTTTCGGAAACGAGCATATCAAATATAGCCCTGTCAGCAGTGCTGCGTGCAGCTTCGGGGATATTATCGCGCTTTGCTTTTGCATCCGCCCTGAAAGCTCTTTTGTCCATCATCTTTTGTGGATTATTGCATCAGCTATCTTATCCGCATCTTTTCCAAGTGCCTTTATCAGCTCATAGGAAAATTCAAGAGCGGCTCCTGCGCCCCTTGCGGTGATGATATTCCCATCGGTGACTGCGGGGACATCGAGCACCTGTGCTCCTGTGAGCTTTTCTTCAAAGCCCGGATAGCAGACTGCCTTTCTTCCCTTTAAAAATCCCAGCTGACCCAGCACGGAAGGTGCTGCACAGATAGCACCGATGAGCTTGTTGTTATCATAGCAGTACCTCAGTATCTCTGCCACCTCACTGCTTGCAGCAAGGTTCTTCGTACCGATGCCGCCGCCCGGCAGCACAGCCATATCTGCCTTTTC